>CAYMGW010000019.1:4012-12387 GCA_964390085.1 uncultured Tissierella sp. | reverse complement strand
CAGCAGCATTAGGGGATTTAGGTACTTATGTAGTTACATCTATTCAGCTTTCATTGGCATTTCCAGACGCAACAGGAGGAATTGCTGCTTCCCTTACAAAGTTTATATCTGTATTTGCCGTTACACAAATACCTCTAGCCATTATTGAAGGAATCATAACTGTAATGGTATTTAACCTTATTCAAGAATATGCAAAAGAAGGAGTGATCAAACTTGAAGAGTCTATTTAAACAAAATATTATTTTATTTACTTTGATAATCATAATAGCAATTACTCCATTAATTCTAAAAGGAGATTCTGAATTCGGTGGAGCAGATGGAGAAGCTGAAGGAGTTATACAAGAGATAGCTCCAGATTATGAGCCATGGTTTGAATCATTTTGGGAACCACCAAGTGGTGAAATAGAGAGTTTATTATTTTCCCTTCAAGTAGCCATAGGAGCAGGACTTATAGGATATATTTTTGGTGTATTAAAGGAACGACGTAAAATTGCTCTTAATAGATAGATATGCATATATAAATAAATTAAAAAACTATAATCCACAGGTAAAAATTTTATTTACCTGTGGAGCTATACTCTTGTCTAGATTAATTGATTGCTATCTCTTGGATATAGGCGTTACTTTAATTATGATTTATTTAATTGTGGGAAAAGCTAAAATACCATTTAGAAATTATCTTAAGTTGCTTTTTATACCGGTATTGTTTTTGATAACTAGTTTAATTACTATTATGGTTTCTATTAACAGCTATGGATATATTTATTATTTCAAGATAATGAATACTAATGTTGGTATAACTATAGAATCTCTAGCTAAGGGAACAAAACTATTTACTACAGTATTATCATCTTTAACATCAGTATACTTCTTAATTTTAACTACTCCAATAATAGATATTATTAAGGTATTAAAAAAATTAAAGGTACCAAATTTATTTATAGAACTAATGGTGTTGATTTATAGAAGTATATTTATATTCATCGAGGAAGCAAATAATATTTATTTGGCACAGACTATGAAATTTGGTTATGAAAACAAGACAAATTCACTAAAATCTACAGCTTTATTAATTAGAAATCTTTTTGTAAGGGTGTTTTTAAAACATAAGGAAATGAATATATCTTTAGAATGCAAGCTATATGATGGAGATTTTAAATTAGGTGATTAAATGATAAAAATAGAAAATCTATATTATGAATATGAAGATGGAACTAAGGCATTAAATAATATAAATATAGATACATCAAAGGGAAAAGTAATAGGAATTATTGGGGCTAATGGCTCAGGAAAATCCACTTTATTTTTAAATGTAATGGGGATTCTTAAACCAAGTAATGGATTAATAAAATATAATGATATTCCTATGAAATATAACAAATCTTATTTAAGAGAATATAGGAAAAAAGTAAATATAGTGTTTCAAAATCCTGACCATCAATTATTTTACTCCAATGTATTTGATGATATTGCCTTCTCATTACGAAATATTGGAATGAATGAGGATGCAATAAGGGAAAAAGTAATTAAAGCACTTGAAGAAGTTGGAGCTCTTGATCTAGTAGATAAACCTGTACATTTTTTAAGCTATGGTCAGAAAAAGAGGATAGCCATTGCTGGTGTTCTAGTTATGAACTCTAATGTACTTTTATTAGATGAACCAACATCTGGCCTTGACCCCTATATGACAAAGCAGATGAAAAATATAATCAATGAAATTAGTAAAGATAAAAATATTATAATATCTAGTCATGATATGGATTTAATTTATGATATTTGTGATTATATTTATATACTCAGCAAGGGGAGTATCATTGGAGAAGGCAAGACGGAGATTATTTTTAGTGAAGATAAATTAATTGAAGAGGCAAGATTGGTTAAACCATGGATTGTGAGAATTCATGAAAAGTTTAATCTGCCTTTATTTAAAAATGAAGAAGAATTTATTTTATACAATGGAGAGGAGAGCTTATGAAAAAAGGAATAATAGTAGCTAGCTTTGGAACAACTTACGAGAATACTCGTAAATTATGTATAGAAAGTATAGAAAATTTCATAAAGGAAAAGTATAAAGACTATTTAGTTTTAAGGGCATTTACTTCACCAACCGTTATCAGAATATTGAAGGAAAGAGACAATATACATATATTTAATCCGGAAGAAGCAATAGAAGAAATGAAAGGCCAAGATATTGAAGAAATATATATTCAGCCACTTCATATAATTCCTGGACATGAATATGAGAAATTATCTAAATATAATCTAAAATTAGGATTGCCATTATTAAGCTTACAAGAAGATTATAGGAAAATTGTTGATGAAATTGGAGTTAATGAATTTGAAGATAATGAAGCATTGATATTTATGGGACATGGTTCTAGCCATGAGGCTGATGAAGCTTATGAAGCATTAGAAAAAGCTTATCATAATAAAGGTTTAACTAATATATTTATTGCTACAGTTGATGGAAGCAAAACTATAGAGGATATCATAAAAGAATTAAAAGGGGAAAATATAAAAAAAGTCAAACTCAAACCATTTATGTTAGTAGCAGGAGAGCATGCAATAAATGATATGGCATCTGAGGATGAGGATTCTTGGAAATCAATACTTACAAAGGAAGGCTTTCAAGTTGAACTATGCCTTAAGGGATTAGGTGAATATAAGATAATCCAAGAAATATTTCTAGAACATCTTGAGCAAATAGTAGGAGAAAGACAATGAAAAAATTATATGGAATTGGGACAGGCCCAGGAGATAAGGAGCTTCTTACCCTTAAAGCAGTAAAAACAATAGAAAATTCATCAGTTATATTTGCTCCAAATAACAAAGGAAAAAATATGGCTATAGATACTGCAAAAGATTTTATTGGAGATAAAAAAATAGTATTTATAGATTTACCTATGGGACATGTCTTAAAAGAAGACTATAAAAAAGCTGCGAAGATAATTTTTCAAGAAATACCTGAAGGAGAAATTGGTTCATTTCTTACTATAGGAGACCCTATGATTTATAGTTCATTTATATATATAATGGAGGAATTAGAAAAGATGCCTATAGATATAGAAATAATATCAGGAATCCCATCTTTTGTAGCAGCTGCTGGTAAAAGCAAGACTCCTTTAACTGTAAAGGGGGAAAGCTTTTTACTATGTGATGAACTAGATGAAGAATTACTGGAAAAGATAGACTCCGTAGCAGTGTTAAAGACTTCTAAAGAAAAAGAAAAAATATTAAATTTATTGGAAGATAATGATTTTACTTATAAATACATTAAAAGAGCCACGTTAGAAGAACAAGAAATATTAATAGACAAAGAAGAAATATTAAATGACAAAGATTATATATCATTAATTATATCTAGAAGAAATAAGGAGGGACATAATGAAAAATAAGAAAATACTATCACTTATGCTAATACTAGTATTGCTCACTACAGTAATGATTGGATGTAAGTCTAAGGTAGAGGAGCAGCAAGTAATACAAACAGAAGATAATTCACAACAATTAGAAACAAATGAAGATATAGAAGAAGAAGCAAAAGAAGAATATGGAATAACAATTACCGATAAAACTGTAAGTTTTATAGATGGTATGGGAGAAGAAGTTACTTTAAATAAGAATCCTGAAAGAGTAGTAGTATTATTTAACTCTTATTTAGATATTTGGATGAAAAATGGTGGAAGTGTTGTAGGAAAACTAGAAGATTCTGTAGGACAAGACCCAATATTAGGAACAGAAAATGCTGAGATAGTAGGGGCACTTGGTTCTATAAGCGTAGAAAAGGTATTGGAATTAAAGCCAGATCTAGTTGTTTTAATTTCAACACAAAAATCTCAAATGGAGCTAGTGCCTATTTTTGAAGAAAATAATATTCCTTTTGTAGCACTAGAATACTATTTGAAAGATGATTATTTTAAATTAGCTAGACTATTCTCCGCCTTAAATGAAAGAGAAGATTTATATGAGGAGAATGTTATAAATGTTAAAAAGGATATAGATGGCATAATTGAAAAGTCTCCAAAAGATAAAGAATATAAAGTACTTATAATGATGGCTAGTGCAAAATCTGTTACAGCTAGAGGTTCTGATTCTACAGTTGGAGAAATGCTAAAGGAATTGCATACAAAAAATATAGCAGATACCTCTAATGATATGTTAAATGATAAAAACTTTAGCATTGAAAAGATTCTAGAAGAAGACCCAGATTTTATATTTGTACAAACTACAGGAAACGATATGGAAAAGGTAAAGGAAAGAATGAAAGAGGATGTAGAATCTAATCCAGCTTGGGCATCACTTTCAGCAGTTAAAAATGATAGATATATAATTTTACCAAAAGATCTTTATATGTTTAAACCAAATCATAGATATGCAGAAGCATATGAGGGATTAGCAAAGATTCTATATCCTGAAATATTTAAATAAATTAAGAGGAGAAAGCTATGAGTAAATGTAATAAAGAAAGACCTAAGAAAAACATAATAATTATTATCTTTATACTATTATTCATAGCTAGTTTCTTCTTTAGCGTTGGTAATGGAGCGGTGAAAATAAGCCCAATAGGCATAATTAAGTCAATTTTATACGAAAAAGATACAGTAAATTACCAAATAATATGGAATGTTAGATTGCCAAGAACCATAGTTGCAGCCTTAGTTGGCATATGTTTAGCCCTATCTGGTGCTATACTTCAAGGAGTAATGAGAAATCCCTTAGCAGGACCTAATATTATTGGAGTTTCCTCTGGGGGAGGATTCTTTGCCTTAATTATTCTTATTTTATTTCCAAGGTATTATTATCTAGTGCCAGTAGGTGCCTTTATTGGTGCCTTATCAGCTACCTTGTTTATTTATTCCTTAGCTTGGAAGGAAGGGGTCCTTCCTACAAGATTGGTATTAGCTGGAGTGGCAGTATCATCCCTCTTTAGTGCAGGCACTAATGGACTTATGACATTTTTTCCAGATAGAGTCCATGGGGTTTTAGGATTTATGGTTGGTGGGCTATCGGCTATTACTTGGACAGATGTAAGGATGATTTTGCCCTATGCCCTACTTGGAATCCTATTAATTTTATTTTTACCAGATAAATTAAATATCCTTATGCTGGGAGATGAAGTTGCTACAGGACTAGGTATAGATGTTGAAAAAACTAGATTTATTTTCATCATAATATCATCTTTATTAGCAGGAGCAGCAGTGTCAGTAGTAGGATTACTGGGCTTTGTTGGACTTATTGTACCTCATATGGCTAGATTATTTATTGGTTCAGACTATAGATATCTTTTTCCCGGAAGTATATTCTTTGGAGCATCAATGGTTATGATTTGTGATACTTTATCAAGGGTTTTATTTGCACCTGCAGAAATACCAGTAGGCATTATAATGTCAGGTCTTGGAGCACCATTTTTTCTTTATTTATTAAGGAAAAAGGAGGCAATTAAGTAATGGGAATAGAGGCAAAAAATTTACAGGTCAAATATGGAGAAAAATTAGTACTAAAGGATGCCAATATTAAGATAAATGATGGTGAAATAATTACAATTATTGGACCAAATGGCTCAGGTAAAACTACCCTAATTAAGGCCTTGTCAAGGTGCCTAAAGCCAAAGTTGGGAAATATATATCTTGATGGAATAGATATAAACAAGCTTTCTTCAAAAAAAATAGCAAGAGAAATGGCTATATTACCTCAAGTAAAGAATATATCTGCGGATATCACTGTGGAGAACCTTGTATCTTATGGAAGATACCCTCATTTAGGATTTGGCAAAAGAATAAACAAGGATGATAAAGACATTATAAATTGGGCAATTGAAAAAACAGGGCTTATAGAATTTAGAAATAGACATGTAGCTAATTTATCAGGTGGGGAAAGACAAAGGGCCTGGATAGCAATGGCTTTAGCACAGAAACCAAAGATATTAATTCTTGATGAACCTACTACATATTTAGATATATCCTATCAATTAGAAGTATTGGAGTTAGTGAAGGAGCTAAATGAGTCTTTAGGGATTACAGTTATTATGGTTTTACATGATTTAAACCAAGCTTCTAGATATTCAGGTAATATTTATGTACTAAGAGATGGAAGGATTTGTGAATACGGAAAACCAAATAATATTATTAGGTCAGAGCTATTAAAAGATGTATTTAGAATAGAAGCACATATATACCAAGACAAAGTAAATAATTGCCCATATTTTATACCCCATAAGATTATATAAAGAAGGTGAGAGAATGGAGCACGGAGGAGATTTATTATCCTATGAAAAGTATTATGATGGAGAATTAATAGATTATAGTAGCAATATAAACCCTTTAGGTCCACCAAAGGGATTAGAAAAAGTGTTAATAGATAGTTTTAAAAACCTAGAATCCTATCCAGATATTAAATATAGAAGGTTAAAAAAATCTATAGCTAATTACTTAAATTGTGAAGAGGATAATACAATAGTAGGTAATGGGGCAGTAGAGGTAATAGATAATTTTATAATTTTAGCTAATAGAGTAGTAGTTTGTACTCCTTCTTTTTCAGAATATGAAAAAAGAGCTAGAGTCCATGGAAAAGAAGTAATAAGAATTCCATATAATCTTGACTTTACAATAGATATTCTAAACATAGGAAATAAAATACAAAAAAATGATTTAATAATATTAGGTAACCCAAATAATCCAACTGGCCTTAGAATAGATAAAATAGAATTAATAATGTTATATAATGTCATTAAAAAATCAGGAGCATATTTACTCTTAGATGAAGCTTTTTTTGAGTTTTGTCCTTCAGATTATGACAGCATAGAACTATTTAGGCAAACAAACTATGAAAACTTAGGTATCATAAGAGCAGCTACAAAATTCTTTGCATTACCTGGTATTAGATTAGGATATGGATGTACGTCTAGGCTCTTAGCTGAAAACATATCTAAGATAGAGTTACCTTGGAGTATAAACTCCCTTGCAGAAGCAGCAGGTAATTTTATATTTAATGATAAGGAATATATAGAAGAGAGTAAAAGATGTATTGAGGAAGAAAGGAAATATATGCTTCAAGAATTATCAAAACTTAATTATATAAAGGTATTCCATACAGAAACTAATTATATTTTAATTAAACTATTAAAATGGAATGAAGAATATATATTTAATTTTTTTCTTAAAAGAGGTATAGTCATAAGGAAATGCTCTAGCTTCATAGGTTTTAATGACAGTTACATTAGAGTTGCCATAAAGAGTAGAGAAAACAATATAAGGCTCATAGAAATCTTTAATGAATTGGAGTGTCTATAGATGAAAACCATAATGATAACAGCTCCATCAAGTAATACAGGGAAAACAACTATTACCCTTGGAATTATTAGGGCAATTAAAAATAGAGGCTTTAATATATCAGCATTTAAGACAGGACCTGATTTTATTGATACAAAATATTTAGAGTTGGCATCGGCGAAAAGAGCAGGAAATCTTGATATGCACTTAATGGGGAAAAATGGGATAAAAGAATCTTTAGCTATGAATTATGGTGATTATGCTGTTGTAGAAGGGGCTATGGGATATTTTGATGGTATATACAATACATTTGAGAATTCTAGCTTTGATATATCGAGGGAATTAGATATACCTGCAATATTAGTATATAGACCTCAAGGTGAAATGTTTTCCGCCATACCTAAAATAAAAGGAATGATAGAATTTCCTGGCTCAAGGATAAAAGGAATTATACTTAATAAGGTTAATAAAGAGATATTTCAATTACTAAAGGAAAAGATAGAGGAGTACATAGATATTGAAGTACTAGGATATCTTCCACAAGATATATCATTAGAAGTGGAAAGCAGATATCTAGGGTTAATGCAAACCTATGAAAATGCAGATTGTGAGGCATTAATATCTAAAGCAGCTGAAGCTGTGGAAAAAACAATAGATATAGATAAGATATTAGAATTAGCCATTTCAAAGGATGTTCTTCCATATAAATATAAAGAAAAAAGAAATATAGATGTTGCCATAGCCTATGATGAATCATTTAACTTTTATTATAATGAAAATATTAATTTGCTAGAGAATATATGTAATGTAAAATATTTTTCTCCTATTAAAGATAAGAAGGTTCCCCAGGCTGACCTTATATATATTGGTGGGGGATATCCAGAGTTGTATAAGGAAGAGCTATCATTAAATATAGATATGATAAGCTCCATAAGGGAGAATGCCATAAAGGGCAAACCTATTATTTCTGCGGCCCTGGCTGCAAGCGCTCATTTGACAAAGACCCCGAAAAATACGTCGGCAAGGCCACGACCCAAGCCGAATCAACCACTTAGCAGGTATGCCCGCCGCTTGTTCCTTGCGGCGGGCATACCTGCTAAGTGGTTG
>CAYMGW010000019.1:0-4002 GCA_964390085.1 uncultured Tissierella sp. | reverse complement strand
TATGTGTAATATATTTAATGGTAATGCTAATATGACAGATAGGTTGCAAAGATTTGGATATGTTAATATGTCATTAAATAAGGATACTATACTAGGAAGACAAGGTAGTATAATTACAGGAAATGAATACCACCGTTCCACAATAGATATAAAGGGAGAACCAGTATTTCATATTACTAAACCAATGAATAATAAGAGGAAATGGCAATGTGGATATACTTATAAAAATGTACTAGCATATTATCAGCATATTAATTTCCTTGGAAATATGGAATCTTTTAATTATTTGCTGGATAGTGTAGAGAACCTAAGAAAAGAGGGATAATATTGTATATTAAAAATCCTATGGAAATAGAAAATAAAAGTATGAATATTATAGATGAAGTTATGGGAGATACTTGCTTTTCCGAAGAAGAAAAGATAATAGCAAAGAGGATGATACACACAACTGGAGATTTTGATTATAGAAATATAATAGTATTCCAAAATGATTTTATTGAAGAAGCAAAAAAAGCTATTTTAGAAAAAAAGACTATATTTACAGATACTAAAATGGCATATACAGGAATTAATAAACCTGCATTGGAAAAGGCAAATTGTGAGCTTAAATGTTTTATAGACGATGAAAGAGTATTTTCATTATCTAAGGAATTAGGTACCACGAGATCAGCTTGTGCAGTAGATTTGGCAGTAGAGGAAGGTATAGATATATTTGTAATAGGTAATGCACCTACTGCATTGTTTAGAATACTAGAATTAGTTAAGGAAGGTAAAGCTAATCCACGATTTATAGTAGGAGTGCCTGTAGGGTTTGTTGGAGCTGCAGAATCTAAGGAATATTTAAGAGAGTTTAACATACCATCTATATCCACAGTAGGTAATAAAGGTGGAAGCAATGTAGCAGCTTCTATTATCAATGCTCTTTTATATATGGTAGTAGGAAGATGACTCTAGATTTATATGTAATCAAAGAAGGGAAGAGCCTAAGATGTGGATATACTACAGGTAGCTGTGCAGCAGGGGCGGCTAAAGCAGCTGCTATTATGCTTGAGACAGGTCAGATAATAAAGTATGTGGAAATAGATACACCTGCAAATATTAGACTAAAGCTTGAAGTAAATAATCCATCTATTGAAGAAAATAGGGTAACCTGTTCTATCATTAAAGATGCTGGAGATGATCCAGATAATACAGATGGAATAGAAATATATGCAACAGTATCTAAAAGAGATGATGGACTTATTTTTATAGAAGGTGGACAGGGTATTGGAAGAATAAGAAGAAAAGGCTTATTTGGTGAAGTAGGTGAAGCTGCCATTAACCCTGTGCCAAGGGAAATGATAGAAAAAGAAGTAAGAGAAATTTCAGATAGTGGATATGATATTTTAATTTTTGCACCTCAAGGAGAGGAAATTGGGAAAAAAACCTTTAATCAAAATATTGGAATTGAAGGTGGAATATCTATTATAGGTACAAAAGGTATAGTATATCCAATGTCAGAAGAAGCATTGATAAAAACCATATATATGGAAGTAGATATGGTGGAAGAAACTTATGGGAATAATCATATTGTCTTAGTTCCAGGAAATTATGGAGAAAAGTTATCAGAAGAATTAGGAATAAAGGGACCAAAAGTAAAGGTATCTAATTTTCTAGGAGATAGTCTTCTATATGTTTATAACAAAGGGTTTAAATCCATGACTCTAATAGGTCACATAGGCAAGTTTGCAAAGCTATCTATAGGTGTATTTAATACTCATAGTAAAGTATGTGATGGAAGAATGGAAGCTTTTGTATACTACTTGGCCCTTATGGGAGCACCAATAGAATTGCTCAATAAAGTAAATAATGCTATTACAGCAGAAGAAGGATTGAACATCTGCATAGAAGCTGGATACGGTGAAGTTGTAAAACATATGGAAAGAGGAGCAGAGGATAGGATAAGGAAGTATTTAAAGGATGAAGATTATAAAGTCAAGGTAATTATTTACTCTATGGAAAGAGGTGTAGACATATGTTAACCATAGCAGGAATAGGACCAGGAAATCCAAGATATTTAACTTGTGATGTAAAAATAAGAATAGAAAATGCAAATCATATTCTAGCCTTTGGCAGAGTGTCAAATTCTCTCAAGAGCATTAGAGAGGATATTATAGAAGTAAATAAGGTAGAAGAAATATTAAATTATATAGATGAGGAAAAAGAAATACTCTTACTTGCATCTGGCGATCCAAATTTTTTTGGCATAGTTGATTTTCTAAAGCGAAAAGGATTAGGGATAAAAGAAGTACTCCCTGGATTATCTTCTTTTCAATATATGATGGGAAAGCTTCAGAAGTCATGGCAGAATGCAAACTTCTTATCCCTTCATGGAAGAGATGAGAGTTTAGAAAAAGCTAAATCATATAAACTTAGTATACTGCTAATAGATAAGGATAATTCACCTAATAAAATATCTAAGAGATTGTATGAATTAAATATTAAAGGAAAGATTTATGCAGGGTTTAATCTGTCCTATGATGATGAGAAGATAATTATCAAAAATATTGGAGAAGAAATAGAAGATATTTCGCCTCTTGGAGTGGTGGTAATTGAAAATGAAATGGATTAAAGACGAAGAGTTTATAAGAGGCAATATCCCTATGACTAAGTTCAATATTAGGGTCCTTACATTAGGATATTTATCTATAGAAGAAGGAGATAGTCTACTAGATATAGGAGCAGGAACAGGCTCCATATCTATAGAGGCAGCACTTCATGGGGCAAAGGTTTGGGCAATAGAAAGAGAAGTTGAAGGTGTAGAATTAATACAAATAAACAGTGAAAAATTCAAGACCAATATTAATATAATTCATGGACAAGCACCAGACAACTGTCCTAATGAAAGATTTAATAAATGCTTTATAGGAGGTTCGGGTGGGAAATTAGAAGAAATATTTACATATTTAAAAGAAAACTTAGAAGACAAAGGAATAGTATGTGGAAATTTTATAACCTTGAAAAACTTAAATCAATTTATTGAGCTATTAAGTAAATATAGTTATAAAGACATAGAAGTACAATTAATTCAAACATCAACTATGGATAAGATTGGACTATTAAAGGGACAAAATCCTATATTTATAGTAAAAGGAGTGAAGTCTAATGATTAGCTTTGTAGGTGCAGGACCAGGAAACGTTGATTTAATAACGATTAAAGGAAGAAGATTATTAGAAGAGGCTGATGTAGTCATATATGCAGGGTCATTAGTGTCTAAGGAGCATTTGGAGTTTTGTAAGGAAGGAGCCGAATTACATAATTCAGCCTCAATGACATTGGAAGAAGTAATAGAGGTAATAGAAAGAGCAGAGAAAGATAATTTAAAGGTAGTTAGATTACATACAGGAGACCCTACCATATATGGTGCAATAAGAGAACAAATGGATTTATTAGATGCTAAGGGTATATCCTATGAGGTAGTACCAGGAGTTAGCTCCTTTACAGCAGCTTGTGCTTCTATAAAAAAAGAGTTTACACTTCCAGATGTTAGTCAAACAATAATCCTAACTCGAATAGAAGGCCGTACTCCAGTACCAGAGGAAGAGGATTTAGAGTCTTTAGCTAAGCATAAAGCATCTATGGCCATATTTTTATCAGTACAAGAAATAGATAGGGTAGTAGAAAAATTAGTAAAAGGCTATGGAAGAGATGATATACCAGTAGCCATAGTATATAAAGCTACTTGGGAAGATGAAAAAGTAATATTTGGAACACTTAGAGATATAGAAGAAAAGGTAAAAAAAGAAGGGGTTACTAAGATGGCTCAAATCTTAGTTGGAAATTTTATAGAAGGAGAATATGAAAGATCAAAGTTATACGACCCAAGCTTTACCCATAAATTTAGGAGTGCATCACGATGAAAATAGCTTGTTTATCATTTACTGAGAAAGGTAAGGAATTAGGTGATAAACTAGAGGGCTTAAGTCAAGAGAATAGACAATATATTATCTATCATTATGCTA
>CAYMGW010000018.1:12243-13278 GCA_964390085.1 uncultured Tissierella sp. | reverse complement strand
TCAAATATATTTCTACTTTTCGAGTTAACAATTCTTTCATTATTTGATTTATAAAAACTAAATAATAGTCCTAAAACTAATATAGATAGATAATGGGGAATGATAATTAAAGGTGCAAGTTTGGAGTCATTTAGCATTCCAATACTAACTGCACCCAACATAAAAAGAGGTCCAGAAGTGCTAGTAAAGCATATAAGCCTATCCCCTTCAATTTTTGATATTAAGCCTTCTTCCCGTAATCTAGATGTTAATTTTGCTCCTACAGGGTAACCTGATAATATAGACATAGTTAGTGGGAAAGCTCCTTCTCCTGGAACCTTAAAGAGAGGGCTCATCAATGGTTGTAATAATTTCCCAATAAAATCAACAAATCCTAATCCTATAAGTATTTCCGATATAATAAAAAATGGTAGAAGAGAAGGTAATATAATGTTAAACCATATAGCTATACCGGATGTAGCACTGCTTAAGGAAAGTTTTGGATTAGTTATTATACCAATTAAAGCAATAACAATAATAAACAAAAATAACAATGCAGAGTAATTTTTTTTATGTCTGATTTTCATATCTACACCTCCCATAAATTATATTATGAATTATAGAAGGCTAATATGATGTGTTATAACAAGATTTTAATGAGGGTTTTTGCAATTCTGCAAAAACCAACCCGAGCGTTTCAACGAGGCGAGAGATACATACTTATATCTTATTATTAAAATTGGAAATCGCCATATATGGAATTGGAGGGCATTTTTACGCCTCGTTATTTAATATAAGGAGAATTATAGTAATCCATATTTGATAAAGTTTTAGAAGAATCTAATCCAAGAAAGAAAATATCTGTTGCTTTTTTATCAAACATAAGTATTTTTTCTAAGGACTCACTTTTAAAATGTTTATAATCAGCAAATTTTGTTATAATAGGTAGAGAAGAATTTTTCTTAATTCTGTTTAATAAGATTAAACCCTTTTTATTAGCACCTAAAACCCTAATATATGAAGGATAATATTTATAAAGCTCTTTAAAAGTATTAC
>CAYMGW010000018.1:0-12233 GCA_964390085.1 uncultured Tissierella sp. | reverse complement strand
CTTTGTATACGAGTTCTAGGATATCTTTTTGTTACAATATTATCAATTATTTCTTTGATATTATTGTTTTTAGAGCCTTGTTCAATCATTCTATTTTCAAGGCCAGATTCAATGTCTAATAGATTATGAATCTTTCTTTTATCTAGGGTACGAATTAGATAAAGAAATATTTGATTATAATTTTCTAAATAATTAAAGCAATTATATTTTGTAAGATATTCTTCTAAGCAAAAATATGTTTCAATAGGAACTAATTCTTTGATAAAGCTTAGATTATTATTTTTTATTAAATTTCTTATGGCAGTAGCACTAGCAAATCCATTAGAAAAATTTAAATCATTATAGTTGCTTCCAGATCTTTTTATTGCTATAGGTGTTATTTTAGAATTGATTTTTATTAGTGTTTTTAGATATTCTATTCCTAATATATTATTAGATTTATTAAGTATTTCTTTATAGTTATAATGGTTATTTGGATAAGTAATATCCATATATTCTTCAAGAGCATTGCTTCTTGATGCTGAGTAGGATAATCCACTAGATAAATAGTATTTTAACTTTTCTTTATAGTATTCAGGTTCATTTGATAATATAGATGCTATTTGAGTTAAGGGTTCTAGTTCTCCTATTTCGCTACCAAATGCCAAATAATCTACAATATTTAAACTATCCATTAATTTTACTCCCCCATAGGCAAATAATTCTGCACTTTGGGATGAAAATATAAAAGGTAATTCTAATACTAAATCCACACCATTAGCTATTGCCATTTTAGCCTTAGTCCATTTATCGATAAGGGATGGTTCTCCCCTTTGTAGGAATGAGCCACTCATTATGGCAATAGTATAATCAGCATTAGTTTTTTTTATAGATTGTTCTAGATGGTATTTGTGACCATAGTGAAAGGGATTGTACTCAGTAATAAATCCAACGACTGTCATAATAACCTCCAAAATATATTTTCTTTAATTATATCATGTTGATTTTTTAACACAAATGTAATATTATGAATTATAGACAAAAGAACAATTAATTAAATTAGGAGGAATAAAAGTATGAAGATTCTTGTAATTAACTGTGGAAGTTCTTCATTAAAATATCAACTTATAGATATGAATGGAGAAGAAGTATTATGTAAAGGACTTGTAGAGAGAATAGGAATCGAAGGTTCTAGAATAAAACATGATACTACAGGTAAAGAAAGAGTAATAATTGAAGAACCAATGGCTGATCATAAAGTGGCATTGGGATTAGTTCTTAATGCTTTAATTGATGAAAATCATGGAGCAATAAAATCTATGGATGAAATTGGAGCAGTAGGCCATAGAGTTGTACATGGTGGTGAAACATTTGCTTCATCTGTTGTAATTGACGATGAAGTTATGAAGGTACTTGATGAGTGTATAGAGTTAGCACCTTTGCATAATCCACCAAACATTACTGGAATAGAAGCTTGTAAAGAACTAATGCCAAACACACCAATGGTTGCAGTATTTGATACAGCATTCCATCAAACAATGGAGGCAGATAATTATATATATCCTATACCTTATGAATATTATGAAAAATATAAAATTAGAAGATATGGTTTCCATGGAACTTCCCATAAATATGTATCCTTAAGAGCTGCTGAGATATTAGGGAAAGATATTAAAGATTTAAATATTGTTACATGTCACTTAGGAAATGGTTCTAGTGTATGTGCAGTGCAAGGTGGAAAATCTATGGATACAAGTATGGGCTTTACTCCTCTAGAAGGGTTAGCAATGGGAACTAGATCAGGAGATATAGACCCAGCTATAATTCCATTTATTATGGATAAGGAAAATATGACATTTGAAGAAGTAAATAATATGTTAAACAAACAATCTGGAGTATTAGGAATCTCTGGAATCAGTAGTGACTTCAGAGATTTAGAAGTAGCTATGAATGAAGGAAATAAAAGAGCAAAACTCGCTTTAGATGTATTTGTTAATAGAGTTAAAAAATATGTTGGAGCATATGTTGCTACTATGTGTAGTATAGATGCTTTAGTATTTACAGCAGGCATTGGCGAGAATTCAAGCTATATTAGAGAAAAGGTTTGTGAAGGATTAGAATGTTTAGGTATTAAAATTGATCATGAATTGAACAATATAAGAGGGGAAGAAGCATATCTTAACAAAGATTTAACTTCCGCAGCTATACTTGTTATTCCTACAAATGAAGAATTAATGATAGCTAGAGATACATTAGAATTAGTAACTAAATAATATTATTCTTGACAAATTGATGCCTCCTTTATATAATTATCTTTGTTAGTCTAAGAGGTGAAAAATATGATAATTGATTTATCAAGTTTTCTTGATGGAACCAATGATCTTTTACATTTTGAAGGAGAACTAGAGATAGATAGTTTAGATTTAGGTGGAAGAGACATTGTAATAGTTGGACCTGTAAAATATGAAGGTGAAATATTTAAAATAGATGGAGAAAAGGCCGTAGACATTAGAATATCTTATACCTATAATGAGACTTGTCATAGATGTTTAAAGCCTACTACTAATAAAATAAAAACTATTTTATATGGAAAAATTGTAAAAGGAGAGGAAGAATCTGATAATGAATATGAAGGTTATGATGAATTGTTCTACTACGAAGATGATATCTTAGACATTAGGGAACATATTTTAAACCAAGTAATTCTTTCTTTACCTATGAAATCCTTATGTAGTTCTGATTGCAAAGGATTATGTTCCATATGTGGAGCAGATTTAAATAATACAAGTTGTAATTGTATTCAAGAAAATATTGATCCAAGATTTGAAAAACTAAAGAATTTTTTTCCTAAGAATTAAGGAGGTGTTTTAAATGGCAGTACCAAAACGAAAAACTTCTAAAGCTAGAAGGGACAAGAGAAGAGCTTCTTCTTATAGACTAAACAAAGCTACAGTTGTTGAGTGTCCACAATGTCATGAGCCAAAACAACCACATAGAGTTTGTAGATCATGTGGATATTACAAAAACAGAGAAGTTATTGCAGTAGAATAATGGAAAAAAGATAGTGATAGCCACTATCTTTTTTTTAGTTTAATATTGCATTTTATTTTAGTCTAATATATATTTAATATCAGTAGTCTTAAAATACACGGCATTGGAGGGTAATTATGAAGATTATTATTGATGCTATGGGTGGAGATAACGGGCCAATTGAAGTGATTAAAGGAGCTATTGATGCCGTAAATGAATATGGTGTTAATGTTATATTGGTAGGCAAAGAGGATATAATAAAAAGTGAATTAAAAAAATATGATTATCCAGAGGATAAGGTTGAAATCTTAGGAGCTAGTGATATAATAACTAATGATGAAGATCCAGCTATAGCAATTAGAAGAAAGAAAGATTCATCTATGGTAGTGGGTTGTAAAGCTTTGGCAGATGGTATAGGAGATGGTTTTGTATCAGCTGGAAGTACAGGAGCTTTATTAGCATCAGGGATTTTTATTGTTAAGAGGATAAGAGGCATTGATAGAGCAGCATTATCAGTTTTATATCCAACTATGAAAGGTTTCTCATTACTTTTGGATGCAGGTGCCAATGTTGATTGTAAACCTGAGTATTTATATCAATTTGCTTTAATGGGATCCGCTTATATGGAAAAGGTTATGGGAATAAAATCGCCAACTATAGGACTTGTAAATATTGGTGCAGAAAAGGGAAAGGGAAATACATTAGTTAAGGAAACTTATGAAATCATTGAAAGTTCACAATTAAATTTTAAAGGAAATGTAGAAGCTAGGGAGCTACCTAGTGGAGTAGTAGATGTTATTGTATGCGATGGTTTTGTAGGAAATGTAGTCTTAAAATTGACAGAGGGTATGGCTTTCTCAATTTTCTCAATTCTAAAAGAAGAGTTTATGAAAGATTTTAAATCTAAATTAGGTGCAATATTACTCAAACCTGGATTAAAGAATATAAAGGGTAGAATGGATTATAGAGAATATGGTGGAGCGCCTCTATTAGGTATAAGAAAGCCTATAGTAAAAGCTCATGGAAGTTCTGATGCTTTTGCTATTAAAAATGCTATCAATCAATTAAGAAAATTTATTGAAAAAGATGTAATAAAAATAATAGAAGAAAATATGCATGTACTAGATAATGAATAATAATTTTGGAGGGAGATAAGAATGATTTATAAAAAAATAAAAGCTATAATTGCAACACAATTTAATATTGATGAAGATGAAATTACAAAGGAAACTTCTTTCAAGGATACATTAAATGCAGATTCTCTAGATTTAGTAGAATTAATAATGGCATTGGAAGATGAATTTGGGCTTGAAGTTGAAGATGATGATATGGAGAATATAAAAACTGTAGGAGATGCTGTCGAATATATTACAAACGCTTTAGAAGAAGAGTAATCAGGCTATAGTTAGCCTTGATTACTCTTGAAAAGTTTGGAGGTATTACTGTGAAAGAAAATTTTAAAGGAGTTAAGTGGCTAGAGCCTTTGGAAGAAAATTTGAATTATAAATTTAAAAATATAAAATTATTAAAAACTGCACTAACACATAGCTCCTATGCAAATGAAAACAAGATGAAAATTACGGATAATAATGAAAGGCTTGAATTTTTAGGCGATACAATTGTAAATTTAATAGTAAGTCAATATTTATATAAAAAGTATCCATACTATCCAGAAGGAGAATTAACTAAAATCAGGGCAAAAGTAGTTTGTGAATCCTCTTTAGCATTTGCTGCCAGAAAGATTGATTTAGGGAAATATCTTCTATTAGGTAAAGGTGAAGAAGCTACTGGAGGAAGGGATAGGGACTCAATCTTAGCGGATGCCAGTGAAGCCTTAGTGGGTGCTATTTATATGGATAGTGACTTTCAAGTTGTAAATAAATTGTTACTTGAAACCTTTGAAGCTGATATAGTATATGCAGTAGCCAGAGGAGCCTTATTCATTGATTATAAAACTGAATTACAGGAAAATCTTCAAAAAATAACTAGAGCTAAAATAGAGTATAAGGTTGTAAAAGAGGAAGGTCCAGACCATAATAAGATATTCTATATGGATGTAGTAGTTGACAACAAAACTGTTGGGACAGGCATAGGACGTAATAAAAAAGAAGCAGAGCAAATGGCTGCTAAAGAAGCACTTCTTGTAATGGGTGAAAGCCATGAGTAGACATTATATAATTCCAATATTTGTTCCCCATTATGGGTGTCCACATGATTGTGTTTTTTGTAATCAGAAAAAGATTACTGGTTTATCAACTGATGTGACACCTAAAGATGTTGAAAATATTATTGAAGAGCACCTAGCTACTTTTAAATCAGATTCTATTGTAGAGGTTGCATTTTATGGTGGAAGTTTTACTGCTATAGATATAGATATTCAAAAAGAATTATTAGCTATTCCATATAATTATAAGAAAAAAGGGAAAATAAATGGAATTAGGTTATCAACTAGACCAGATTGTATAGATGAGAAAGTGCTAAAAAATCTAAAGGATTATTTAGTAGATACTATTGAATTAGGTGTGCAGTCTTTAGATAATTCTGTATTATATGCAAGTGGGAGAGGTCATACATCAGAAGATGTATATAAGGCTGCGGAATTGATAAAAGAATTTGGATTTAACCTTGGATTACAAATGATGGTAGGGCTTCCAGAGGATACTACTGAAAAAGCAATATATACTTGTAAAGAGTTTATTAGATTAGCTCCTTATTGTGTTAGGATATACCCAACATTAGTAATAAATGATACTTATCTAGAAAAACAATTTTTAGATGGAAAATATTTTCCAGTTTCTCTTGAAAAGGCTGTGGATATATGTTCTATACTTCTTATGCTATTTGAGATAAATAATATTGATGTTATTAGAATTGGATTGCAGCCTACTGAGAATATACAATTAGGTAAGGATGTAGTTTCAGGGCCTTTTCATCCCGCCTTTAGACAATTAGTAGAATCAAATATATTTAAATTATTATTGAAATATTACTTTGATACTAAGAATATTGAAACTAATCATAAAAAATTAATCATAGACTCTAATAACAAGAATATATCTTCTATTTCTGGTCAAAAGTCAAGTAATATCAAATATTTTATTGATAAGTATAAATTTACTAATATAAAAATATATGCAAAAGAAGTAGATGTAGATCATATTAGTGTTACAATTGATGAATTTTATGATAAAATAAATATGAAATTGTTAATGGAGTCCTATTTAAAGGATAATTCTATTATTTAAATTAGCATTAAAGGTTTCCTTTAGCCTAGGAAACCTTTAATTATAGAAGAGGTGTTTCAATTGAAATTGAAAAAGGTAGAGATACAGGGATTTAAATCTTTTGCAGATAAGACAGAAATTGAAATTAAAAATGGAATTACGGCTATAGTAGGACCAAATGGTAGTGGTAAGAGTAATATATCTGATGCCATAAGGTGGGTTCTAGGTGAGCAAAGTGTAAAAAACCTTAGGGGTAGTAAAATGGAAGATATAATTTTTGCTGGGACGAGCAAAAGAAAGGCATTAGGCTATTCAGAAGTTACTATTACATTTGACAATAAAAGTGGAGAAATACCTATTGATTATACTGAAGTAGCAGTTACAAGGAGAATGTTTAGATCAGGAGAATCAGAATATTATATAAATAAAAATTCCTGTAGATTAAAGGATATTCGAGAGTTGTTTATGGATACTGGAGTAGGTAAGGATGGGTATTCAATTATTGGACAAGGTCGTATAGATGAAATATTAAGTAATAGACCAGAGGATAGAAGAAGTATCTTTGAAGAGGCAGCAGGAATAGTAAAATATAAATCAAAAAAAGAAGAAGCTGAGAGAAAACTAGAAAAAACAGAGGGAAATATAATAAGAATTAAGGATTTAATATTTGAGCTATCTAATCAGTTAGAAGTACTGGAGGATCAATCTTATAAAGCCAATTGTTTTACTGAGCTATATAACCGACTAAAGGAATTAGAGATTAATTTATTCATAAAAGATATAAAAAAAATTAACACTCAAACAGAGGAGATAAATAATGAAAATCTTATTTTTCAAGAAGAACTAGCTAAGAAAACAGATGAAAGGCAAACTATTGAAGATAAATTCAATTTACTTAAAGAAACTATTGAGGATTTAGAATCAAAGATTGAATCTTGTAGAAACAAAAATTTAGGAATTATAAATGAACTAGATAAGAATCGAAACCAACTTGCAATAATAGGAGAAAAAGACAGGTTTTATAATAAGGATTTAGCAAGACTAGAGGATGAAAAAAGCAATTTAATTTGTAGATTAAAAGATATTGAAGTAATGAATATTGATTTGATAAAAGAAGAAGAGATAACTCAAGAAGAATATAATAAATTACTAGCAGAATATAATGAAAAAACATTGGAATTAGAAAATAGTCTTAAAATCTTACAAAATAAGGAAAAACATATTGAGCTTGAGAAAAACAATATAATAAAAATCTACAATGATTCATCGGATAAAAGATCAGAACTAAATAGCATTATTTCTTTTAATGAAAATATTGAGAAAAGAATAGAGCAATTAAATAGAGAAATTAATAATATGGACATTGAAAAGGATTTAAATATAAGCAAGCAGAATGAACTATCTAATAATGAAAACAAATTGAAAGAAAAGCTATTAGATTTAAAAGAGAAACTAGAAAAAGCAAAAAAAATAGAGTCAGATAATAGTAAGGATTTGGAGTTAATTAACAAAGAAATAAATACTAATAATGGGGAGATACAATCCAAAACATCTAGCTTAAAGCTACTTAAAAATATGGAAGAGGATTATGAAGGCTACTATAAAGGTGTTAAATCTCTATTAAAAGCAGCTAAAAATGAAACAAGGTTACAAAGAGGACTTATGGGAGTAGTAGCAGAACTTTTAAAAGTAGATGAAAAATTTGAAAGAGCAATAGATATTAGTTTAGGCTCTAATGCACAAAACATAGTTACTGAGACAGAGGAAGATGCTAAAAATATTATAGAATATCTAAAACATAATAAGTTAGGGAGAGTAACATTTTTACCCCTTAATATTATTAAAGGGAATACTTTAGAGATAAGTTCACAAGACAGAAAAAACTTTATGATACATGGTTTAGGCTCTGAGTTGATTACCTTTGACAAAAAGTATGAAAATATTTTCAAGTTTTTACTTGGAAGAACTGTAATAATTGAAAATATAGATTCCGGTATAAAATTTGCAAATAAACATAACCACTCCTATAGGATTGTTACTTTAGAAGGGGAGGTTTTAAATCCAGGTGGCTCCATGACTGGAGGAAGTTATAGTGGAAATGGAATAAGTATAATTAGCAGAAAAAGTAGAATAGACAAGCTTACAAAAGATATAGATGAACTAAATAAAATACAAGAAAAATTGGAAGAAGAAAAAGATATTCTATTAGGCAAATTAATAGATATAAGGCAAAAAATAGTTGAATTAGAGGAAGCGGTTAAAGACACTGAATATTCAATAATAAATGTAAATAGCCAAAAAGAAAAATATATGAGTGAAGTTATTAGACTAGAAGAAGCAATTAAACGGTCAAAAAAAGAAATAGACAGCTTAGATATAGAAGTAAATGATTATGAAAGTAAGAAAAAAGAACTTGTCATTTTGTTATCACAATTAGATGAAGAAAGTATAGCTCAAAAAGAAAAAATTAAAAATCTAACAGTTGATTATAATGAAGAAAAATTAATTAGAGAAGATAATGTGAAAGTTGTTACAGACATGAAAATAAATATTAATCTAATTGATAATAAGATAAGTAGTTTACGAGAAAAACTTGCTAAAAATAAATCTGAAATTGAGAGTATTAATAATTCACTCAAAGAAAAAGATGAATTAATTTTATCTAACAAAAATAATATAGAAGAAATAGTTAATAATAAAGCTGTTTTAAACGAAAAAATAAAAGAATTAAGCATTATGGAAGATAGTACAAAGAAAGAATTAGAAGGTTTGCTATCTGATAAGAATAAACTTATGGAAAGTTTTTATTCTGAGCAGGATAGGTTGAAAGAGATTAATAAAGGGATTACAGATATTGAAAAGACAATTAATTCTAATGAAATCAAATTAGCTAGAATTTCTGTTCAACTTGAAAACTATCATAAAAAATTAGCTGATGACTATGAACTAAATTATGAATCTGCATTAGTCTATGAAAAGGAAATAAAAAACACCCAAGAGGCAATAGTTGAAGTAAGAAGATTAAAGATAGAAATAAAAGAGCTAGGAACAGTAAACCTAAGTTCAATAGAGGAACATAAAAGCTTGAAAGAAAGATTGGATTTTATTTTAAAACAGCAAAAAGACTTGATTAATGCAAAAGAAAATTTGAAAGAAGTCATTAAAGATATAGAGTATAATATGAAAAATCAATTCCTTATAAATTTTGAAAAGATAAATGTTAATTTTAAGGAAATATTTAAAATTTTATTTAATGGGGGACAAGCAGAGTTAATTATAGAAGAAGATGATGATATCTTGAATTCTGGAATAGAAATTAAAATCCAACCACCAGGAAAGAAACTTCAAAGCTTAACTTTATTGTCTGGTGGAGAGAAGTCCTTGACAGCAGTAGCATTATTATTTGCAATATTAAAATTGAAACCTTCACCATTTTGTATTTTAGACGAAATAGATGCTGCCCTTGATGAGGCTAATATCAGTAGATATACTAATTATCTGAAGACTTTTTGTGAAGATACTCAGTTTGTTCTCATAACTCATAGGAAAACTACAATGGAAATAGCAGACGTCCTATATGGAGTTGCTATGGAAGAAGAAGGAATATCAAAGTTAATATCGGTTAAACTAAAAGATAATATAGATGAAATAGCAAGTTAGGGGGAATAAAATGTTTAATTGGTTTAAAAAATTAGGAAAGAAAAATGAAGAAGTCCTTGAAGATGAAAAAATCAAAGGATTAGAAGAGGAAGAGTCAGTTGAAGATGAAATCCAAGAGTTTATTGAGGATGAAATAGAAGAAAAAGAGAAAGAAGAATTAGTTAGTATAGAAATAGAGGAAGAAATTGTAGAAGAGCTCATAGAAGAAGTAGAAGAGGATTCGGAATTAGAGTTGATAGAAGAAAATTTAGTTTATGAAGAAGATACAAAAGAAGACTTAGATGAATTATCTATAGATAGTATTGAAACTCCCATAGTTAGAGAAGTTGAAACAGAAGAACCTGCTAAAAAGAAACCTGGTTTCTTTGAAAAACTTATGAGTGGACTAACTAAGACTAGAGATGATATTTCTAATAAGATAGATGGGATATTAAAATCCTATAAGAAAATAGATGAAGAACTTTTTGATGATTTGGAAGAAGTATTAGTAACTGCTGATGTAGGTGTGAATACTACGATGGAGTTAATAGATAGGTTAAGAGAAAGAGTTAAGGAAGAAAAAATAAATGAGCCTGAAGAAGTAAAAACTCTTCTAAAAGATGAAATTAAAAAACTTATGTTGGAATCAGTTTCTGATAATAAGCTAAATTTAGAGCCTTCACCTGCTTTAATTTTAGTGGTTGGTGTAAATGGTGTTGGTAAAACTACTACAATAGGAAAGCTTTCTAATAATTTTAAAAAACAAGGTAAAAAGGTTTTAATAGCTGCAGGCGATACATTTAGAGCTGCTGCTATTGAGCAGTTAGAAGAGTGGGGGAATAGAGCTGGAGTTGAAGTTATAGCCCATAGTGAAGGCGCAGATCCAGCAGCTGTTATTTATGATGGTATTCAGGCAGCTAAAGCAAGGAAAACTGATATATTAATCTGTGATACAGCTGGTAGACTTCATAATAAATCTAATTTAATGAATGAGTTAAATAAAATATTTAGAGTTGCGGAAAGGGAATATGGCGATGCTACGAAAGAAGTATTGTTAGTATTAGATGCGACAACGGGACAAAATGCCATTAACCAAGCAAAGGTATTTAAAGAAGTAGCAAATATTACTGGCGTTGCTCTTACTAAATTAGATGGAACAGCAAAAGGTGGAGTAATTATAGCTTTACAGGCTGAATTAAAAATACCAGTTAAATTAGTTGGTGTAGGAGAAGGAATAGAGGATTTGCAACCTTTTATTGTAGAAGATTTTGTAGAAGCAATATTTAATTAAAAATTGTTGACAAAATAGAAATCTTATACTAAAATATTACTGTCAAGCTAAATACTTGACAGTAATATTTTTATGGTGATATAATGGTTGAGAAACTTGTAGAGATAGGCATTTTATTTGACTTTTATGGAAAACTACTTAGCGAAAAACAATATTTAGTAGTGGAATTATATTATATTCATGATTTATCTTTAGCTGAAATTGGTGATGAACTTAATATTACTAGGCAAGGTGTCTTCGATATCTTAAAGAGAGCAGAACAAAAACTTTATCAATATGAGCAAAAATTAGGATTGGTCAAGAAGTTTTATTCTAGCCATGAAGATATTAAAAATATAATAGATATTTCTGAAGAAATTATAAAGATTACAAAAGAAATAAATAATGATGAAATTCGAAAAAAAGCTATGCTGATTAATGAAATTGGTAGAAATATATTAGTTAATAGCCAGGAGGTGATAGATTAATGGTATTTGAATCTCTATCAGAAAAACTTCAAAATGCTTTAGGAAAATTAAAAGGCAAAGGAAAACTTTCAGAAAAAGATGTAGATTTAGCTATGAGAGAAGTAAGACTTGCTTTATTAGAAGCTGATGTTAACTTCAAAGTGGTAAAGGATTTTATTAAGACTGTTAAGGAAAGAGCAATTGGCTCTGAAGTAATGGAAAGTTTAACACCAGGACAACAAGTTATTAAAATAGTAAATGAAGAATTAACTAATCTGATGGGTAAAAGTGAAGCTAAATTAAATTTTGCTTCAAGTCCACCGACAGTAATTCTTATGTGTGGTCTACAAGGTGCTGGTAAAACAACCACTACTGGTAAATTAGCCCTCAATCTAAAAAAGCAAAACAAAAGACCTTTACTAGTTGCTTGTGACATCTATAGACCTGCTGCTATTAAACAACTTGAAGTAGTAGGAGAAAAAGTAGGCGCTCCAGTGTTTACTATGGGTGATAAGATAAATCCTGTTGATATAGCTAAGGCAGCTCTAGAGCATGGAAAAAAACATGGAAATGATGTTATTATTATAGATACTGCTGGAAGACTTCATATTGATGAAGAGTTAA
>CAYMGW010000017.1:11858-13281 GCA_964390085.1 uncultured Tissierella sp. | reverse complement strand
GGTGTAGTAGGATTGATATCAGTTCTTATATTAAGTATATTTATTAAGTAAAACTAAATAATCCTCCTGTACTTTTAGTATGGGAGGATTATTTTACAAAAAGATTAGATTATAGTTAACCAAAGAGAGGATGATACTATGGATGTTGGAATAATTGGACTTGGGAAGATGGGATATAATTTAGCACTAAGCTTAAAAGATCATGGGTATAGGGTTGTAGCATATGATGTATCCAAGGAAAATGTGAGAAAGGCCATTGAAAAAGAAGTTGAAGGTGTTTTTTCCATCAAGGATTTAGTAGACAAATTAAATGATAAAAAGATTATATGGTTGATGATACCAGCAGGGGAGATCGTTGATGAAGTAATAAAAGAGCTTCTAAATCATCTATCACATCGAGATATAATAATTGATGGTGGAAATTCAAATTATAAGGATTCCATTAGAAGATATCGTTATTTAAAGGAAAAAAATATTGATTTTTTAGATTGTGGAACTAGTGGAGGTCCATCTGGAGCATTAAATGGGGCTTGTGTAATGATAGGCGGAGATGAGAATGTATATAATTACTGTGAACCAATGTTTAAGGCTATATCTGTGAAAGATGGATGTCTACATGTGGGTAAAGCTGGTTCTGGACATTTTGTAAAAATGGTTCACAATGGAATTGAATATGGTATGATGCAATCAATTGCAGAAGGATTTGAAGTACTATATAAATCCGACTATGATATAGACTATGAAAAGGTAGCAAAACTATGGAATAATGGATCCGTCATTAGATCTTGGTTAATGGAATTAGTGGAGGCAGCTTTTAATAAAGATAAAAATCTTGAATCTATAAAAGGGATCATACAATCCTCAGGAGAAGGAAAATGGACGGTAGAAACAGCCCTAGATTTACAGGTACCTACTCCAGTTATCGCAATGTCACTGTTTATGAGATATAGATCACTAGAAGAGGATACCTTTGCAGGAAAAATAGTAGCAGCCCTTAGAAATGAATTTGGTGGACATGAAGTTGAAAGATATGAATAATATTAAATTAAAATATCTCTTAGTCACTATGACTAAGAGATATTTTAATTTAATTGTTAGATATAATTTGTATGTCAATACATAAATTAGATAAATATCTAATTTATGTATTGACATTAGATAAAATTTTGAATAATATATAGTAAAGATATAATAAGAGGAGGTAGTCTAATGAATTTAAAACTCATTAAACAAAAAGATTTTTCTTTACTAGTATTAGGTAAATTAGTTTCCTTATTAGGTAGTAATATGCAACAATTTGCATTATCCTTATACGTACTTGCAATTACTGGCTCAGCTACTATTTTCGCTTCAATTCTATCAATATCCATTTTACCTAGATTAATACTATCTCCAATAGCAGGAGTATTTGGAGATTGGTTTG
>CAYMGW010000017.1:2290-11848 GCA_964390085.1 uncultured Tissierella sp. | reverse complement strand
AACTATAGTATTATTGGATTTTTTAAATTCAGTTATTATTGGAATATTTGCAGTAGTTTATATAATCAATGGAAGTATATCAATCCCCATGATTTATGTTTTAGTTATTTTATTAGAGATTACGGAGATATTCTTTCACTCAGCAATGTCAGCAGTCATGCCGAGTATAGTAAAGAAGGAAGAATTGTTAGAAGCAAATTCACTTAATTCCCTTGTAATGAATATAGGAAATATGTTGTCACCTATTTTAGCTGCTTTTCTTTATGGAACTTTTGGTATGAAGGTTGTATTGATAGTAAACTCTGTTAGCTTTTTATTATCGGCAATAAGTGAGATGTTTATAAATATACCTAAGAACCATAAAACTCCAGAGAAGATTAATATGAAAGTTTTTAAGACAGATTTAATGGAAGGAATAAATATAATTAAAAGTAATAGGCTAATATCTACCATGATAGGATTAGGAACTATAATTAATTTTTGCATAGGGCCACTATTCTCAATTGGATTGATATTTATTATTAAAGAGATATTAAAAGCTAATGATTTTCAATTTGGTATATTTCAAATGGTATTATCAGCATCTATGTTAGCAGCTCCAATCCTTTGTGGAGGTATTATTAAAAAACTTAAAATAGGGAAACTATGCTATTTAAGTTTTTTAATTATTTCAATACTAATATTGATTATGGCAATTATACCATCTAATTTATTCATAAATAGTTTTAACACAAATATGGTGCCATTTGCAGTATTATTGAGTATTTCGTTTATGATAGGAGTAGCAGCTACTGTTGCCAATATAGCTTTAGGAACACTTTTCGAGCAAATAGTACCTTTAGAATTAATGGGAAGAACTTCTACTGTTTTTAACTTAGCAGTTACAGTATTTATACCAATTGGTCAAATGCTTTTTGGATTCCTATATGATATAATACTTCCAAGTATTGTAGTAGTCATAAGTGGACTTATATTAGTTATAACAGTTTTGAAATATAAGGCTGCCTTAATAAACTATGATGAAATAGAATCTGAATCAATAGGAGATGTGATAAATGAAGTTTAAGTTTTATCCTATAGAAAGTAAAATATATGATTTCTTAGAATTTCCAAGTTTAGTTTTTGCCAGGGAACGTTATGAGAAGTCAGAAGAAGCTCACGACCATAAAGAATTGCTAATGGATGATTACTTTGATTTGATTAATAAGGTAGAAGGAAAACTAAAGCCATATATGAAAGACATAGAATTATTTTATATGAATCAATTTTTAGGTGATTATAATTTTATAGATTTAATTTCAAAGACCAATAGAATATTTGGTTATAAAAATGAAAAAGAATATTTAGATATGTTATCAACGTTGAATGAAAAAGAGATTAATCGAAGCATTGCTTATTCAATAATTTCCAGTAATGAAAGTAATCAGCAATATTCAGAGGATATTATGGCAAGAGCTGAAATCATTAGTTTAAATAAAAGTGAGTTAGTTTTAATTATAAAGGATTTACCTGTTGAAGCATCTACAAAATGGAGTTTTTTAATAGTAGAAGAACCAACAAAATATATGAAAATGTATGTCGATTTAATGAGTAATTTACTACCTATTTTTGAAGAAGTCTATTCATTCTATGAAGAGAAAGTAAAAGTTTATGGACAGTATTTAGTAAAGTTTTTAAACGAAAATGGTCCGAAGGGGTTAGAAGAAATAACCTATTCTATACTTGATCCAAAGGTTATGGATAATGAAGAAAATAATATTTTAATCTCTGCAATGATACCATTATCTATTACAATATCAGGTGTAGATAAGTATAATTATGTAGCTTGGGGATTAAAGATAGAAGAGGCATTTAAGAGAATGAAGGAGATAAATGAAAATAAAATCAACGAAAGAGTACAGGTATTCAAGAATCTAGGAGATAAAACTAGATACGAGGTTACAAAATTAATAGCATCAGGTAAAACTTCTACTAAGGAGATTGCCAAGATATTAAGTGTATCCAGTGCAACTATATCCTATCACCTAAACAATCTGTTACAAGCTAAGGTCATAAAGCTTGATAGAACTGATAATAAATATGGATATGTGGTAGATTATAAATTACTTGAAGAAATTATAAAAGGCTTTAAAGAAGATTTGATGTTTCCTAAAGAACTTTAATTTTCTCCCTTAATCATTATGATTAAGGGAGAAAATTTATTGAAACTTACTATTTTATATATTCATTTCCAACTAATATTTCAGATATAGCTTCTGTTGGAATAACAAACTCAGGATTTCCCATATATCCTGGAGCTACTTCGTATTTATCAAAGGAGATTACTAATTTTCCTTCAGGGTTGATATAGAAACTTTGTTCATTTGAAATTTTTTGAAAGGGCTCTGCGAATTCTTCTTCTTCTACCCAATAAACCTTGTTTTCGTCAGATTTCATTTGCTCTTTCATTTGACTCTTAATATTGTCACTTATGATATCAACATAGGTATCATCTTTAAATAAGCTAGGTAATGTTATTAGAATTTGTTTTTCTTTATCTATAGTGTCATACTTGAATGTTGTTGAAGATGAACCTACTGTATTTACAACATAACGACCTATAGAGAGTATTTTATCAGTATCAGTTTTGACTATATATCCGTGGTCTACTCCTAAATGACCTCCACCTGCCTTTTCTAAATCCTTCATGTCTTCCATGAATTGGTCATATAATTCTTTACTTTCATTTAAATATTTTTCATTTAAACTATTTTGTAATTCTTTATTTTCTAGTCCTTGTATTTCTGGAACCTTAATATCTGCATTATAAGTATTTTCATCTACTTTATATTCTCTAAAGGTCAATACTTTTACAATGCCACCAACTATAGGTAAGCTTGATAAGTTTTGTGCCAATACTGGACTAGTGTTTACCCCAGCTGTTAATAGAACAACAGATGCTGCTACTGATACTGATGCTATTTTTATTTTTTTAATGTTATTTTTTCTTTTCATGTTTTTCCTCCCCTTTTTGATTGAGCTTCTTACTACAAAATCCAATTCTTCTGGAATTTGAATATTCATATATTCTTGTTTTAGTTGTTCCAATTTTTTATTATCCATTTTTAGCCTCCTTATTTCCATCATCCATTGATATACGTAGTATTTCTAAAGCTTTATAAAGTCGAGTCTTTACAGTATTAATATTTTCATCTAAAATTTCTGCAATTTCTCCTAACTTTAAATCTTCGAAAAACCTTAATACGATTATGCTTCGATAATTCTCAGGTAAGGCCTCTAAGGCTTTTTCTAAGTCCATATCGGCATAATTATCTACCGTACCTATATCATTATTGAATAAAAATTCTTCACTAGTTACAATTTCTCTTTTTCGTTTACGAAGAAAATCTAGTGAAACATTTACTACAATCCTATAAAACCAGGTTTTTATATAACTAAAGTTTTCTAAAGAATCAATAGATGAAAAAGCTTTATAAATAGATTCTTGAACAACATCTAAGGCATCATCAATGTTTTTAACATAACTATAAGCTAGCCTATAAAAAAGTTCTTTATTTTCAATAATATAATCTTCAAGTTGTTTTTCTAAGTTATTTGCCATTCGTACGAATTTCTCCCTTCAGTTGTATAGATGCCTTTTTTCATCTTACACTATATAGACGGATATGTAGGATAAAAAGTTTTAGGTTTTTAGAAATAATTAATTATTTTATCACAAATATTTGTGATTTTAGTAAAGAATTGATGACAATATATGTTATATTAATATTGTAAACTAACAGTTACAAAGGATTTACCCAAAGAAACTATTACTTTTATAGTGGAGGAATAAAATGACTTGTAAATTTGGTATGCCTACTTTAATTGAAAAAGATACTATTTTAGATAATGTATTATTATGTAAGGAATTAGAATTAGACTTTATAGAATTAAATATGAATTTACCTTATTGTATGCCAGAAAAAAACAATCCAGAGAAAATGCTGAAATTGATGGAAGAATACAATATTGATTTTACAATTCATTTTCCTGAAGAAATTGATTTTGGATGTTTTTATGATGAAATAAGACAGGCTAATATTTTATTATTTAATAATATAGCAATATGGGCTTCTAAATTTGGAGTAAAGAAAATAAACATTCATTTAAATCCAGGAATTTATTTTACATTACCTAAAGAGAAAATATTTGTCTATGATAGACATAGGAAAATATTTATTGATAATTTTATAGATTCTATGATTAATATAAGAGATATTGCTAAACCCTTAGGAATAAAAGTATGTGTAGAAAATATGAAAGTACATGAATTTATGGAAGAAACTTTTAGAAAGATGGTTAGTATAGATGACTTATATTTTACATGGGACGTGGGGCATGATGCTATGTCTAGTTATAAAATGGAGAAGATATATCTAAAAAACCCTCATAAAGTAAGTCATATGCATTTACATGATTACAACGGAAATAGTGATCATCAAATTCTTTTTGAAGGAAATATCCCTATAAAAGAAAGGATTAAATTTGCAGAGGAAAATAATTTAACGGTTGTAATAGAAACAAAAACAGAAGAAGCTTTAAGAAAATCAATAGAGAGATTATAGATATAATAAAAATCATCATAAATATAGACCTTAGCATCATGCTAAGGTCTATATTTAGATATAAAGCTATGTTTTTACGAATTAAGGGTTTCCCATAATTCATAGGAACCTTCAAGCTGTTTTTCAAGAGATTCCTTTTCAACAAAAAGTTCATATAATTTATCAGCATTATCACTATTTAATGCCATTTCTTCATTAATGGTTTTTAGTCTGTCTTCTAATTCTTCAATTCTCTTTTCCGCCTGTGCTATTTTAAAAGTATTGTTAGGTTTCCTGGATGGTTTAGGTGGAATTATTTTAGCTGGCTTTGATTCCTTAGCCACAGGCTTTTCAACCATTTCATGTTTTCTTATTTCCAAATATTCATCATATGTCATAGGATATAGCTTTATTCCAGATTTATCTAGTATCATTATCTTTGTTGCTACTTTCTGTACAAAATATCTATCATGAGAAACAAATAAAATAGTTCCATTGAAGTTTGAAAGGGTTTCTTCTAAAACTTCTCTAGAGTCAATATCTAAATGGTTAGTAGGTTCATCTAAAATCATAAAATTGACCTTGTCAAATATTAGAGAACATAATTTAAGTCGAGATTTTTCACCACCAGATAGGGACTTTATCTTCTTATGAACATCATCTCTAATGAACAACATCTTCGCCAGCTCAGATCTTGCATCGGAATGGCTAATATTATGTTTTGCAGCAAAGTAATCAAGAATAGTCATATCTTCGTCTTCAAAGACTACGTTTTGTGGTAAATATCCTAATTTTATACTAGAACCTATGGTGAGACTGCCGTTATCCGGCTCAAGCTCTCCTAATACAATCCTTAGAAGAGTTGTTTTTCCACTACCATTTTCCCCCATTATACACAATTTATCTTGATAAAATAATGTAAAGGATATATCTGAAAATAGCTTCTTATCAGAAAAGGATTTTCCTAAATTCTCTATATTAAGAACAATTTTTCCGGAACGACTTACGTTTTCAGAAGATAGTTTAATCTTTGAGTTTTCTAATGTTGGTCTATCCAATATTTCCACTTTTTCTAATCGTTTCTCAAGTTCCTTGGCACGTTTATACATCTTTTCACTATCTCTCATGGCGCCCCAGATTCTATATCTTTCAATCTGTTGCTCCATTCTCTCGATTTTTTTCTGATTATTGATATAGGCATTATATTCAAGCTCAAATCGTCTTTCCTTTTCCACAACATAATAACTATAGTTTCCATCATATATTTTTGTGCCTGTAGGTTCTAGTTCTATAATTCTAGTGGCAACCTTATCAAGAAAGCTTCTATCATGTGAAACCATAAGCACAGTACCGTTATAACTTAAGAGAAAATCTTCTAGCCATTCAATAGAGCTTATATCTAGATGGTTAGTAGGCTCATCTAATAAAAGTATATCAGGATTTTCTAAGAGTAACTTTGCTAAAAGAATTCTGGTTTTTTCACCACCACTTAAACGTTCAAAAGGTTTTTCTCTGAAGCTGTGTGGGATAAAAAGTCCACTGCATACTTTGTTTATATTTGTTTCTACGTCATATCCTCCACAGCGCTCAAATTCTTCCATAAGTAGACCATAGTTTTTCATTTCAATCTCTAATGCTTCACCAGATAGACTCTTTAACCGTTCCTCAAAGGCTTTCAATTCTAGCTTAATATTAAATATATTTTCAAATGGACTTTCAAGGATTTCTATGACAGTAGTATTAGGAGAACATTTGAATATCTGATCTAAATATCCAACTCTATTTCCTTTTCTAAAACTAATATTTCCTCCATGGTAATCCTCAACACCCATTAAAACCTTCATTAAGGTAGTTTTGCCACATCCATTTTGTCCGATTAATCCAACTCTTTCATTACTATGTAGTTCAAAGGATATATTTTCAAAAATCTTATTTGCTCCATAATATTTAATTAAATTATTTACGCTACATTCAATCATGTATACCACCTCACTTAACTAAATTATATTTGAAGAAATAGCCATAGTCAAGGAGACAAGAAATGTAGGATATATTGTGTTTAGTTTATTAAATAATTAAAAATAGTTGATATTAGCTAAAAATTACTTCATCGCAAGTAAATACAAAATCCATATGGAAGGGACAATTGTTTTCTCCCCCCAATAAATGATTCATTCCTAATGCGATATGGTAAGTGCCTAAAGCTTTTTCATCGATAGATGTAAAACCTATTAATTCTTTTACTTGAGGATTTAGTCCAATTCCAAATTCACATAGGATTTTGAAATTTTCTGGTAGTGAATTAAAAAATTCATCTAGTTCTTTAGAAGAACATTTAATAAGTTTGCCCTTTTCAAAGGTCATAAGCACATCTTTATATATTTGTCCATTTAAATTAACTATGGATACTATCAAATCTCCATTGCTACTATTCTCTATAGGTGCTATATAGACTTCGCCTGGAGGAAAATCTCCACACCCATCATCTACAAACCATTTTCTATTGCTAATACCTAATTTTAATGAATATTTTTTATCAGTAATTATCTCTATATTATTCTTATCTTTAAGGCTCTCTACCTTTTCCCTACAGGATTTTTTCAATTTATGAAAGTCTACAGCTAAAGCATTACATATAGCCGAATTATAAATATCATAGTCTAAACCAGCCTTAGAAGCGTTTGTTTCTGTAGGAATAGTAAGCTGTATATAATATTTTTTATCTTGAGTCAAAGCATTAAATAATTCACCTAAATATTCTTTAAACTTAGGAATTTCTGGCTCAGAAATTCCATTAGGTAAACTTGGTGTGTACATGAATATATCTATTACATATTTAAAAGAAGATAGATAGTCAAAGCATTCTTGTGGAAATTTCTGATCATTACGGATCAAGTTGAGAACTACCTTTTCAAAGAAAGAATTTGAGCAATGATGTTTAAAAGGAATAATCCCTTTTTTACTTATATTCTCTGAAAGCAAATCTAAAATTGCTAAATCTTCATTATCACCCCAAAAGTTTAATAAAACAAAATCTCCTTTCTCAAAGGGCAATCCTTCACAAATATTTGGGATAAGGTCTATAAATTCCATATTCATACCTCCTAAATAAATTTATTTTGATATATATCAAATTATATTCTAATATATAACTTTTCAAAAAGCAATCTATTTTTATAATGATAGAATTAAATATACAAAATGCATATAGATATATATTGAAATAATAACTCCAATGGTATAGAATAATGATATAAATCATAGGAGGGATAAAGATGAAGGATATAAATTGGCTGAAAGAAAATTATTTAAATTTATTAAAAGAAAAACAAGAGAGATTTAAGAATGGTATAGAGGATTTGCAACAACAGGGATGTTTAGATGAGGCTAATTTAGAAAAAGTAAAGTTAAATATAGTTGAAATATTTTATAAAATGTTTAACATTAGTCTTAGCAATAACCCTATAGCTTTAAGAGAAAAATATCTAAGCTTTTTTGATAAGATAACAAAACCCTGGTATATAAATAAAGAAAAAGCTTTAGAATTTGGAAGAGAAAGTGAAGCAATAATTGAGGATATAAAAATACAAGAAGCAGAAGAATTAAAGAATCGATTCAAAGAATACTATAGTCAGATAGATATTAATTAGGGGTGATATAATTGAATTCATTGGAGATTTTTAAATGTTTATCAGATAATTCTAGGTTAAGAATCATAAATAGTTTGATGATAGAGCCTATGTATGTTGAATTATTAGCTGAAAGGTTAGGTCTATCTACTTCAACTGTTTCATTTCATCTCAAAAAATTAATGGATGCTAATATAGTCTCATGTAGAAAAGAGCAATATTATGCAATTTATAGTTTAAATGAAGAAATACTTTCAATGAACCTTAGAGATTTGGTGAAGGATAATAGAAAAGAAGAAGAAATGTTAAACCAAAGGGAAGAGAAATATAAAGAAAAGGTAATAGAATCTTTTTTCAAATATAATAAATTAAAGGAGATACCTGTACAAAAAAAGAAGAAGCAAATTGTTTTAGAAAAGATAGTAGAAAGCTTTGAAAGGGATAGAGCTTATACAGAGAAAGAAGTTAATCTGATAATTGCAGATTTTCACGACGATTTCTGTACCATAAGGAGAGATTTAGTAGGTTTTAATCTTATGGAAAGAAAGGATGGAATATATAAAAGAATATAGGATAGAAGAAAGCTTAAGCCCTATGAATTTACTTTCAATATTGAACAATATCATGTAAAATGGAGGGAAATTGATTGGAAGAAAATAGAATTGAAAAATGGATGAAAGAAAATAAAATTGTTAAATTGCCTCGAAAGCAAAAAGATAAAATGAGTCTTTTTTGTTATTTAACTAATTTAGAGTTTGAAATTGGAGTGGAGTACACTGAAAAAGAGGTTAATCATAAACTAATTAGTTATTACGATGATTATGCTTTATTACGTAGGTATCTTGTTGATTTTGAATTATTAGAAAGAAATAACGATTGCTCTATATATATTCGTAAACATTAGGGATGGCAAACGGTGTAATAATGGTATAATATATTAACAGGGGGGAATGGGAATATGGAACCAATAATAACCATAAGAAATTTAAGGAAAAGCTATGGAAGTAAAGAAGTCTTAAGAGATATTAACCTAGATGTACATAAAGGAGAAATCATAGGATATATAGGGCCTAATGGGGCTGGAAAGAGTACTACAGTAAAGATAATGCTGGGTTTAGTTGGAGAGTATTCGGGAGAGATAAAGATATTTGGTGAGGATATAAGAAGTGGAGAAGTAGAATATAAAAAGAAGATTGGATATGTACCTGAGACAGCTGAGATTTATGAAAATCTTACAGCAAGGGAGTATCTCACTTTCATTGGAGAGCTTTATGGTATGGAATATGAAGTAGCAAATAAAAAGGCTGAGAAGTTAATGGAGCTGTTTGGAATAAAAAATGTTTATG
>CAYMGW010000017.1:0-2280 GCA_964390085.1 uncultured Tissierella sp. | reverse complement strand
TTAGTTCTTATTCAAAGGGAATGAAGCAAAAAACCCTTGTAATATCAGCTTTAATAAATGACCCTGATATTTTATTTCTAGATGAGCCCTTAAGTGGAATGGATGCCAACAGCGTTATGGTATTTAAGGAGGTATTAGCAGAACTGGCTAGAAGAGGAAAGACTATTTTTTATTCCTCTCACATCATGGAGGTAGTAGAAAAAATTAGTAGTAGAATAATACTTATAAACAGTGGAGAGATAGTAGCAGATGGTAGCTTTGATGATTTAAAGGATAGAACTATGGATAGTTCCTTAGAGGAGATTTTCAATCAGTTAACGGGATTCAATGAGCATGAGAAAATAGCTAAGGAAATAGTAGCTACTATAGAAGAGGTGATATAGATGAAGGATTTTAAAATATTAAAATTCTTGGATCTCTTCAAGAGTATATTTGAAAAAATAGGTGTAGATTATCCTATGATGAGAAAGATACTTAACGTAAAGCTAATATTAGATGGAAGAAGAGTATCTACTGTTTTGAGTAATCAAAGTAGAAAGAAAAAAGAGGTTGATGATAAGAATAACTTTTTGAAATCTTTATGGATGTATATTCTAATGGGAGCATTTTTGATTATATTTATAATAGCTGGAGAAAATTTTTTATTCCAAATGAGCTTTATATTCGGAATAACTATGTTCTTATTAATGACTTCCTTAATTGCCGATTTTAGCTCCGTATTACTAGATATAAAGGATAAGGAAATATTACTTTCAAAACCAATAGATAATAAAACCTTAAATATGGCTAAGATACTACATATATTCATGTATATTACAGTCATTACTATGGCCATTGTCGGCCCTTCACTTATTGCATCTATAAAAAAACATGGATTTGCTTTCTTCTTTATATACTTAGTAGAAGTTATTTTAATTTCATTGTTTGTAATTATATTAACGGCCCTTATTTATCTTTTAGTTCTTCGATTTTCCAGTGGTGAAAAATTAAAGGATATAATTAATTATGTTCAAATAGGATTAACTATAGCTATGTCATTTGGATATCAATTAATAGGTAGACTTTTTAATATTATAGATATAAATAATATAGAATATAATCCTAGCTTATGGAAATATTTTTTTCCACCATTATGGTTTGCTGCACCCTTTGAGTTAATATTAAAGGGTAATCATGAGAGTTATATTATAATTTACTCCATACTTGGAGTTTTAATCCCAATTTTATCCATAGTGCTCTATATAAAATTGATACCTACATTTGAAAGAAATTTACAGAAGCTGAATAGTGCTGATGGGCAGGCTAAGGATAAAAATAAAATTACTATCTCTATGTCAAAGGTATTGTGTAAAAATAAAGAAGAAAGAATCTTCTATAGATTCACCACTAATATGTTGAAAAATGAAAGAACATTTAAGCTAAAGGTTTATCCAAGTTTAGGAATATCTATTATATTTCCATTTCTTATGATGCTTAGTATGAATCGGAGGGAATTCTTAAATGTCTCTAATACAAAGAATTATTTATGGTTTTATATGGCATTCATGATGGTTCCTACTGTATTAGGAGCCTTAGGGTATTCTGGGAATTATAAAGGCGCTTGGATATACGAAACTATACCTATAAAAGATAAGTCTGCTATTCATAGAGGTACTGTTAAGGCAGCAATTGTAAATTTATTTTTACCTGTATTTATTTTAGTTAGCTTAATATTTCTAATCATATATAAGATGAATATAGTTGATCAGATTATAGTAGCTGGAATAAATATGTTACTTTATATAATTATTGTATTTAAGATATTAGATAATAACTTGCCATTCTCCAAAGCCTTTGAAATAACAGAAAATCCTGGAGGTGGGGGTAATATATTGATAAGTCTATTTATAATGGCTGTATTTGCCTTTGGACATTATATATTAACTAGAATTCCTTATGGTGTATATGCTTATATTCCCATAGGATTAATTGCGAGTAAAATAGCTTGGAGTAAATGTATTGTTTAGGAGAAGTATGATATATTTTTACATTTTAGACATGTTGAAGTCGTTTTGGTTGAATTTAGAAGTGTGTTTTTGTTCCCTTAAATGATGAGTTCAGGGGGATAAACAAATTATTGACAATGAGCATAATATATGATATAAAATTACAGTAGAAACAAGTTAATATATAAATTCTATGAAGAGAAAGAGTAGGCTAGTTGATTGTTCTGCAGAGAGTTGGTGTTATGCTGAAAGCCAATGTTCAAAGATTAGTTGAAAATCATCTCTGAGAAGCAGA
>CAYMGW010000016.1:10646-13376 GCA_964390085.1 uncultured Tissierella sp. | reverse complement strand
ATTTATTAAATAGTGCCAAGGAAAGCTATCAAGAAGAAAAAATAAAATACCCTATAAATATGGAAATCAATATAAATATAGGGGAAAGTCCAAAGTTAATGGTTATGTTTAAGGGAAAGATGGTTACAGCAGTAGCTGATGCAAAGGTAGAAAAATCTGAGAGAGTTGCACTGACAAAAGAAAAGATAATAGAGCAGCTATCAAAGCTTGGTGATACTACTTATACTTTAAATAATATAAATATAAATCTTGAAGATAATTCTTATCTACCAGTATCTGTATTAAATCTTTTGAGACGGGAAGCTATTCAGAAATTAAATGATTTAGTGAAGAATATAAATCACAGAAACCCTATAGATGAAAAGCTATATAACGAAAAAAAGCAAAAGTTCTTCCAATATAAGAATACTAAAAAAGAAGCAAGTAATAAGCTCAGCGTAAGAGTCAACAGTATAGACCAATTTAACAAATTAGATTTAAATAAACTTGATAGGATTTACTTAGGTTTCTATGATGAATTAGAAAAAATTATTTCCAAGATTAAAGGATATAATAAAGAAATATTTATTTGGACAGATAAGATTTTATATCAAAAGAATTTAGAAAGCCTAGGACAGATAATTGAGCCAATAAAGAATACTATAGATGGTATTTCTGTATCAAACTTAGGTAGCTTAAAATATATGAAGGATAGATTTAATCTAAAATTACATGGTGATATTGGACTCAACGTATTCAATAATTTCACATTAGGTTATCTTAAAAACCATGGACTAGGAAGTATTACATTATCTCCAGAGTTAAATATAACTCAAATTAAAAATATTGAAGAATCATCCAATGCCTTTACAGAGGCTATTGTCTATGGATATCTTCCAGTTATGGTGACAAAACATTGCCCGATGTCCTTGGTAAAAGGATGCAAGAATGATAAGAATTGTAGCAGCTGTAACTTTGCCAAAGGATATGGTATAAAAGATAGAGTGGGAGCTATTTTCTATATGGATAGAAGAGAAGGTTTTTCAAATATTTATAATTCTGTACCATTAATGGTATTAGATAGCTTAAAGCAAATAACAAACAGTGGTATCTCTATGGCTAGATTAGATTTTACAATTGAGACAAAAGGAATAAGAGAAATTCAAAGGGTTCACTATGATTATATAAAAGGACAAATAGATGATAAAGAAGTGAAAGAATTTTTAAATAGATTTAAAGAAGATAATAACATAACAAATGGCCACTATTTTAGAGGTGTTATGTAATTGAGGTGATAAAATGAATGTAAAGACCTTAAAAACTTTAGAATACAATAAAATCATAGACTTACTTCTTCAGAAAGCTGAGTCTGAGTTAGGGAAAAATAGGATAAAAGAGATAAAACCTTTAACAAATATAGAGGATATAGAATATCTCCAAAGAGAAACAGAAGAAGCCTATACACTTTTAATTAAAAGAGGAACACCACCATTATATGGAATACACAGTATAGCGCCTGAAGTTAAAAGGGCTGAAATAGGAGGAGCATTGAGTCCTGGTGGGTTACTAAGAATATCTGATTCCTTAAGAGTATCTAGAGGATTAAAAAACTATATAAGAGAGACAAAAGAAGATAAAGTATCAGACTATCCAATCATTGAAAGTTTAGTGGAGGATCTAAGGGTATTTAAGCATATAGAAGATGAAATAAACAATGCCATAATATCAGAAAATGAAATCTCAGATAACGCTAGTTCAACCCTTAGAAGTATTAGAAGACAAATAATTAGTAAGAATGAATCTGTAAAGGACAAACTAAACTCTATAATAAATTCTCAAACCAATAAAAAATATCTTCAAGATAGTATTGTAACTATTAGAGAAGGAAGATATGTAATACCAGTTAAGTCGGAAAATAGGGGTAACGTGCCTGGGTTAGTCCATGACATGAGTGGAAGTGGAGCAACACTATTTATAGAACCTATGGCAGTAGTTCAGTTAAATAATGAACTTAGAGAGTTAGAATTAAAAGAAAGAGAAGAAATAGAAAGAATCCTTAGGGAACTTTCAAACTTAGTTGCAGTAGAGGCAGAAGGGATTGCAAATAATCAAAAGATTCTTCAAGAATTGGACTTTATTTTCGCTAAGGGAAAACTTGCCCTTGATATGAAAGCAACAAAACCAATACTAAATGAAAAAGGATATATCAATATTAAAAAAGGACGCCACCCACTACTTAATGTGGCTAAAATAGTACCAATAGATGTTTATTTAGGGAAAGAGTTCAATTCTTTGATAATAACAGGACCAAATACTGGTGGTAAAACTGTTACATTAAAGACTGTGGGATTACTTACTCTAATGGCTCAGTCAGGACTTCATATACCAGCTGATTTTAATTCGGAAATAGCTGTATTTAATCAGGTATTTGCAGATATTGGAGATGAGCAAAGTATAGAGCAGTCTCTTTCAACCTTTTCATCACATATGGTCAACATAGTAGATATATTAGCTAATGTAGAATATAATAGTTTAATCTTATTCGATGAACTTGGAGCAGGGACAGATCCTACAGAGGGTGCAGCTCTTGCAATGTCTATACTTGATCATTTACTTAAATTAAATGTTAGAACTATTGCTACAACCCATTATAGTCAATTGAAACTATATGCATTGACTACAGAAGGGGTGACAAACGCATCTGTAGAATTTGATGTAGAAACTTTAAGACCTACTTATAGACTGTTAATT
>CAYMGW010000016.1:7576-10636 GCA_964390085.1 uncultured Tissierella sp. | reverse complement strand
ATATTATAGATTATGCAAAAAACCTTATTTCTAAAGAAAATGTAGAGTTTGAAGATGTATTGCAAGCTATGGAAAAAGATAGACTGGCAGCAGAGTCCAATAGAGCTGAAGCAGAAAGATATAGATTAGAAGTAGAAAAACTAAAGGCAGATTTAGAAATAGAAAAAGATAAAACAAAGGAAATGAGAGATAAGATTTTAAATAAGGCTAAGGAAGATGCTAGAAATATACTAAGATTAGCTAAAGAAGATGCAGATTCTTTAGTAGGAGAACTAAGAGAAATCGCCTCGGAAATAGAAAAAGATAGAAATAGAAAACTCCAAGAAGCACAGGATAAATTGAAAGCCAAGTTAAATAAGGCAGAGGGAGAAGTATCTCGTAATGTGCTAAATGTAAAGTCAAATAAGCCTCCGAAAAATCTAAAGGTTGGCGAAGCTGTAGAGGTTCTTACCTTCAATCAAAAAGGTACAGTCCTTGATGAACCAGATGATAATGGTAACGTAAGAATTCAAGTAGGTATAATGAAAATAACTGCTCATATATCTACACTAAAGAGAACAACCTCTGATGAAGAAGAAAAAGTCTATGGTAGTACGAAGAAAATAATGGGATCTAAGTCTAAGGATATAAAGACTGAAATTGATTTAAGAGGCAAAAACTTAGATGAAGCATTTTTAGAGCTGGATAAATACTTAGATGATGCATATATTGCAGGATTGAAGCAAATAAATATAATTCATGGCAAAGGTACTGGAGTACTTCGAGATGGAATAAAAGGATATTTAAGAAGTCATAGACATGTTAAATCTTCTAGATTGGGAACCTTTGGAGAAGGCGGAGATGGTGTTACAATAGTAGAACTTAAATAAAAGAGTTGTTGAGATTAAAAAAGATATTTGTTTTTAAGCAAATATCTTTTTTAAAATGTGGAATAAAATATGGAAAGACTTTTTATATGGGATAATTGCTAATTTTAGTGTATAATAGTATTAAGTAAACTTGCTTGTTTTCACAAATGGAGGTGGTATATTTATGGCATCTAGTAAGATTGAGGAGTTAAAGCAGAAGAGACAAAAAGAAATACAGTTAAAAAAGAGTCAATTAAAATACTTCTTTTTTGTTGCAGTTATTTGTTTCATTATTTGTTGTTTCTTTGCCTATAAAAATATAACCTATGCTATAGTTTGGATTATAGGTATTTTAATTGGAATTACTATGGAACGTTCTAGATTTTGCTTTGCTGCAAGTTTTCGTGATCCAATTATGGTTGGAACTACATCTCTATTTAGAGCAGCAATAATTGGTTTAATGATCTCTACAGTAGGCTTTAGCATATACCAATATATGGCCATTGGTAACATAACAAACTATTCTATATCAGATGTACCTGGGCAAATTTCTCCTGTAGGATTTCATACTATAATAGGGGCGGTTATATTTGGTATAGGTATGGTTATAGCAGGTGGATGTGCTTCTGGGACGTTAATTAGAATTGGAGAAGGTTACATGATGCAAGTAGTTGTTTTAATCGGATTTATTGTTGGTGCTACTTTGGGAGGAAGGCATTTTGAGTTTTGGGACAAACTACTTATTTCATCCTCAAAAGCAATATATATACCTAAATATATAGGCTTTCTACCAGCAGTTTTAATTCAGCTATTAGTCTTAGGTATTTTGTATTGGATAGCTAATTGGTACGATAAGAAAAATAATATTATGGCAGATTTATAGGAGGTTTTTTATGGCGGAATACAAGTTAGATTGCATGTTTGAGGCATGTCCCATTCCCCTATTAAAAGCATTGAAGAAATTAAATACTATGGAAATAGGGGATATATTAATTATGCAAACAGATCATAATTGCTCTATAGCTAATGTAGTAGAGTGGACTAAAAAGCAAGGACATTATATTGATTATATAGAAATAGGAGAAGGAGAATGGGAAATATATATTGAAAAAGCTAAGTGATAAGGAGGGATTAGGTTGGGGTTAAAAGACAAACAGTCCAAGAAGCCATGGCCATATTGGGTAGGTGGAATTAACTTAGGACTTTTGAATGTACTTTTACTATTCACTACTGGCTCAGCGTGGAAAGTTACAACATCATTTTTATATATAGGTGTAGGTATTTTAGAAAAGCTAGGTGTTAATACTAGTGACTGGTATTATTTTAATGTGTATAATAATCAATTAAATCCTGGAGAGACATATTTTAACAATAGTTTAACAGTTATGGCCGTTGCTATGATTTTAGGTTCTTTACTATCTGTATTATTTTTCTCAGAGTTTAAGTTCAAAAAAATAAAAAACAAGAAACAGTTTTTAGTTGCACTTATAGGTGGTATTCTGATGGGATATGGAACTAGGTTGAGTTTTGGTTGTAATATAGGTGCCTATTTTAGCGCCATACCATCTTTTTCTCTTCATGGATGGGTTTTTGGAGCCTTTATGTTTGTAGGTGCATGGATTGGAAGTAAAATATTGTTTAAATATATATTATAATAAAAAAGCAAAAATCAAAAGTAGCCTTTTATATAATAATTAGAAAGCTACTTTTTTATTTTTTTAACAAAACCCTCTTTTAGATGATTTTATAAATTTAATAAATTCTTTTTCATAAATATTAAACTTATAATCTTCTCTATAGGCAATATAAAATTTGCTAAATATATCTAACCCTTCTACTGTAATTTCTTTTAAATCTCCATCCTTTAGGTTGCGTTTTATGGATAGCTCAGGTATAAAAGATATTCCTTTTCCAGATAAAACAGAGGTTTTGATTGCTTCTGTTGAGTTTAATTCATATATAACATTTAAATCTTCAATTTTAATATTATGTGGAATCAATGCTTCTTTAATGGTTTGATAGGTTCCTGAACCATTTTCTCTAAGAATTAATGGAAGTTTTTTAAATTCATCTAAAGTAATAGTATCATTCATAATAGGTAATGATGTTACAAGTAATAGACGATCAGATGCAATCAGACTAGTTTTAATATTAGTATCTTTTCTATTGCCATGGATAATACCTATATTAATAGTACGATCTAACAAATTTT
>CAYMGW010000016.1:0-7566 GCA_964390085.1 uncultured Tissierella sp. | reverse complement strand
CAGTATTACTTATCTCGAAGTTAATATCTACATCACCAAAATCTTGTTTATAAATATAGATACTACAAGGTAGGGCATACTCACCTATAGCCTTACAGGAACCTAATAAAAGCTCTTTCTTATTAAATTTCAAACTTTTTAGATCTCGTTCTATATTATCTTGCATGGGTAAGATGGTATTAGCATAATCAAATAGTATTTTTCCAGCCTCAGTTAATTCTACTCCCTTATTACTTCTAATAAGCAGTGTTACTTCCAAATCCTTTTCCAAAGATTGTATTTGCATACTTAAACCTGGTTGAGTTAGATGAAGCTGTTTAGAGGCTTTTGAGATACTATTTAATTGTACAGTTATATAGAAGGACTTTAAATATTCTAAGTTCATAACAAACCCTTCCCTCCTTTAAATAAAAAATAATTCATTAATTAACAAATCAATTTATAAAATCCATAAATATGAAGTTTTTAATCATAAAATATATCTATTGACTATAGTATACCATGAAATATTAAAATTGGCAGCCTTTACATGATAATACTCTTCTAGACTGTTAAAATAAAAACATTAATAAATTATAGTTATAGAGTATAATTAAGTCTTATTATGTGGAGTGTGGAATTTGTACTATAATATTTAATATAGGGATGTTAAAAAAGTGACATATTATTTACTTAAAAACAAGTAATATTATATGGGGAGGGTATACTATGTCAAATGTAGAAAAGAAGCAAATATCTAGAAAGGATTTTATCAAAGGAGTAGGGGTTTCCTTAGCAGGAGTTGCTATGGCGGGAAGCTTAGGTGGATTACTTACTGCTTGTACAAACACTGGAGCTGCATCAGTGAATACAGCTAGCTCTACAGAAAGACCAGCATGGCCATATGAGTATAAAAAGTTAGACGTAGAAAAGGTTAAGGAAAGAGCTTATAATGCATATAAAGAAAAGGGTGGCTGAGGTATCGGTGTATCCGAAGGGTTCTTCGGGTCATTAGCTGATGAAGTAGGATATCCTATTAATCAAATTCCACCAGAGGCATTTACTAGTTTTGCAGGTGGATTTGGTCAAGCATCATTATGTGGTACTTTAGCTGTTGGGGCAACTTGTATAGGTATGGTAACAGATGTTGATACACAAAAGGAACTAGTAGGTGAATTATTTAATTGGTATAAGGGACAAAACTTCCCAGAATATCAACCAGAAAACTTAAATTTAACTCAGACAGTTGCAGACTCTGTACTATGTCATGACTCTGTAGGTAAATTTATGGAGGTTAGTGGTGTAGCATATGGAGATCCAGAAAGAAAATCACGTTGTGCAGGAGTAGCAGCTGAGGTTGCAGGTAAAGTAACAGAACTTTTAAATGCACATTTTGCATAATAATATTTATAGTACTTATTGTTACAAAAAAGATGAGAGAATTTCTCATCTTTTTTTATTTTTAAAAGAAAACTTAATAAAAAGTGAACCATATTTGGTGTGATGACGATAACAGTATAAGGAGGTGGCGTTAGTGAATGTATCAAATATAGAAAAGCTAATTGATTTATATGGGGATATTGTTTATGGATTTTGTAGGAGGTCTGCAGTAAATAATGCAAAGAATGTAAAGTTTAAATCATATTGGGAATAACAAGTATAATTATATCAAATAGATTTAGTAGTAAGTTTTAGAGAGTTTTAACATCGGAAAAATGATAAAAGAAATTATAGGTGGTGAGTTAGTGAGAATAGGGAAATTTGCTGAAAGTAATAATCTTACTGTTGATACTGTTAGACATTATATGGATTTGGGATTGATTATACCTGAGATGCAGGGAGGACAATACTATTTTGACGATAGATGTAAATCAGATTTAGAAGATATTCTAAGCTTAAAGGGTATGGGGTTTACATTAAATGAAATTAAGTCTATATTCATATTTCGAAGGTTAGGAAATCTCACTCCATATGAACAAAATCAATATTACAAAACATTTTTTGAAAGTAAATATAAGAGTATAGAACAGGAAATAGATAACCTCAAAGGAATTAGAAATAATCTTAAATTTAAAATACAAGAGCTAAACAATTATAATAAAGAACAAAAAAATAAAATCGGTATCGATTTTAAAAATCTAAATATATTTAAATGCTTGAAATGTAAGGAGGATTTAATACTTTCTAAAGGAAGCATAGATAAAAATCAAGTAATTGATGGGGTTTTAAGATGCAATTGTGGAGTGGAATATAATATTGAAGATGGAATATTGATAATTAATGATAATTTAAATAATTATGGATTTAAATTTGATTCTAATTATATAGAAGAATATATAAGTTTAACTGATATTAAATATTTAGATAATATATACAAAAATTTAGAGTGGGTGCATAAAAAAATAGAGTTTGATGGTTTCGCAAATAAAATAATATTAGAATTAGGATCTGGTGTTGGTTTTTTCCTGAGAAATATTTATAATGAGTTACCTGATAACTCCATTTATATAGCCGTTGATAATGATTTAGGAAGGCATAAATTCTTAAAAGGTATGTTAGAGCTTACAGATTGCAATAAAAACATAATTTTTATATGTTCTGATTTTACCAAAATACCTATACAAGATAAATCCATAGATGTTCTTGTTGATATTTCTGGAAGTAGTAATTATGCATTCTTAAATGAGAAATTTTTATTAGATGAAATAGATAACTATGTCAAAGAATTTGCTTGGCTAATAGGATCGTATATTATATTTAAAAACTTCAGTGTAAATAGCAAAATAGACGATAAATATAGAAAAAGTTTTATTTTAAATAATATAAAAGAAGAAATAAAAAATCTAAATTACGAACCCATTTATGAGAAAGTTTCAGAACCTTTAGGTAAGGGTGGAAAATATGAAGACTATTTTGTAAAAGGAGAAGAAGTATATTCTTATTTGTATTATGGAAAAAGATAGGGTTAACCCTATCTTTAATTGTTTGTGCAAATAAAAAAACTTAGAAAACATATTGACATTGCCTAATGGCCACTATTTAAGATGTGGTTAAGACAGGAGGGATCAATATGAAAAATAAAAAGGAAAGACTAAATTTCATATTATTTTCATTAGGTAAATTTGTATCTATTTTTGGTGCATCTATTTATTCTTTTGCCATGGGGCTTCATGTATTAAAAATTACAGGTTCAGGGGTTAGTTTTGCCTTGACTCTAATAGTTAGTATAATACCTATGCTAATTATCAATCCATTTGCTGGAGTTGTAGCCGATAAATTCGATAAAAAGAAGATAGTAGTTGCTATGGACATACTAAATGGAATATTTCTTATATTGTTGTATATAGTTAGCAGTATATATGATCTAAATTTACCAATGATATATGTAAGTACATTTATTACTACAATTTTTACCACTATATTTGGCATATCAATGGAGTCAGCAGTTCCTAACATTGTATCAGAAAACATGCTGATAAATATTAATTCAATTAGCAAGATTATAGACTCTATATCTTCCATACTAGGACCAATGGTTGGAGGGATTGTATTTGCTTTTATAGATATTAGATATTTTATTTTATTCAATGGGATATCATATATATTTTCAGGAATATCTGAAATGTTTATAGATTTTAAATATAATTATGATAGGATTAATGGGAAAGAAGATAGTATCAGCTTTGTGGAAGATATGAAAAAGGGATTAGAATATATCATAGAGAGAAAGGATATAATAGGAATTTTTAGTGTGTTTATTAGTTTGAATTTCTTTATGGGTTTATCAATCACTATACCTTTGCCTTATATAATTAATAATGTATTGACATTAGATTCTAGGAGTCTGGGGATAATTCAGAGTGCATTCCCAATAGGGATGATAATCGGTGCATTAATGATTAAAAGGATTTTGCAAAGAACTTCCTATAAAAAGATTTTGATATTTGCCAGCCTTGCATTAGGAATATGTACAAATTTATTAGGAGTTCCAATATTGTTTGAAAATTTATTATTTACTAATACTATATACACTTTGTATTATTGTGGAATAATGATTGGCTTTGGAGTAGCCATTTCTTTTATAGATATACCAATCATGTATATGCTTCAAAAATTGATACCAGATGAATATAGAGGACGAGTTTTAAGTATAGCCATGAGTATGGTTAAAATTATCCTGCCACTGGGATTGATACTATCTGGATTTTTATTGAATAGAATACCAGCTTATTTTATAACTACTGTAGGGGGAATAATGTTATTCTCAATTAATATATTAGTTTTAAATAAGAAAGAATCATTAATTTGGGATATAAGTGAACAGGAATAATATTAAAGTCATATATTAATAAAGGAATTTTAAATAAATCTTGTATTTATATAGATAATATTGTATATTATATAGTAATAATTATATATAATTCGTAGATTGAGAGAGTAGAATATTTAACCGTGTTTAAGCGAGCTGGGTTGGTGGGAGCCAGTGCATAGGAAAATTCGAAGAGAACTCAGGAGAATATATCTGAAAAGAGTAGGATATTACGCTAGTAGCGTTAAAATTTCGAGTGGGCATTTGCCAACAAGAGTGGTATCACGGGGTAGCTCTCGTCTCTTATATTAGAGACGAGAGCTATTATTATTTAAGGAGGTAATGTAGATGTTAAACTTTAGAGAAGAAGTTGTTAACTTAATTAAGTCACAAGTAGATGCGCTTACAGAAGAAGAAATATCTTCTTTAATAGAAGTGCCACCATCATATGATATGGGTGATTATGCTTTTCCGGTATTTAGACTAGCCAAGGCTTTCAGAAAGGCGCCACCAATGATAGCTGAGGAATTAGCAGGTAAATTTGGAGAGAACCAATACTTTGAAAAGATAGAGAATAAAGGTCCATATCTAAATTTCTTTATAAATAGAAGTAAACTTACAGAGGTTACTTTAAATGAAGTAAAAGAAAAAGGAGTTAAATATGGTTCCTCTGATATGGGTAATGGGAAGACTGTTATAGTAGAATTTTCATCACCAAATATTGCAAAGCCTTTCCATATAGGTCATATTAGAACGACAGTTATAGGGAATGCTTTATATAAGATATATACTTTCTTAGGATTTGATACAGTAGCTATCAATCATTTAGGTGACTATGGTACTCAATTTGGTATGCTTATTTCTGCATATAAGAAATGGGGAGATAAAAAAGTAATAGAAGCTGATCCTATAAATGAATTATTAAAATTATATGTTAGATTTAATGCAGAAGCAGAAGAGCATGAGGAATTAAGAGATGAAGCTAGATATTGGTTTAAAGAATTGGAAAATGGAAATGAAGAAGCTTATAAGTTATGGGAGTGGATTAGAGAAATAAGCTTAAAAGAATTTAACAAGGTATATGATATGTTGAATATTAAATTCGACTCCTATGCTGGAGAATCTTTCTATTCTGATAAAATGCCAGCAGTAATTGAAGAATTAAAGGAAAAAGGTTTAATGAGGGAATCAGAAGGTGCTTATCTAGTAGATTTAGAAGAATATGGAATGCCACCAGCACTTATTATGAAGAGTGATGGGTCAACTCTATATACTACAAGAGATATTGCAGCTGCTTTCTATAGAAAGAAAACTTATGATTTCTATAAAAATATATATGTAGTAGCTTCACAGCAAAATCTTCACTTTAAAGCTTGGTTCAAGGTAATTGAACTTATGGGATATGATTGGGCAAAGGATTGTATTCATATTCCATTTGGTATGGTTAGACTAGAAGATGGTACTTTATCTACTAGAAAGGGTAGAGTTGTATTCCTAGAGACCGTCCTAAATACTGCAATAGAAAACACCTTGAAAATAATAAATGAAAGAAATCCAAAACTAGAAAATAAAGAAGAAGTAGCAAAACAAGTTGGTATAGGAGCTGTAATATTCCAAGAATTATTTAATCAAAGAATTAAAGACTATGTATTCTCTTGGGATAGAACATTAAGCTTTGAAGGAGAAACAGGTCCTTACGTTCAATATACTCATGCAAGAATAAATTCTCTACTTGATAGGGGGGAATTTAATAAAGGGGATAATGTAAACTATAGTCTTCTTAATACTGAGGAAGAGATAAATATAATTAGACTTCTATATGATTTCCCTAAGGTAGTTGTAGATGCTATGGAAAAAAATGAACCATATTTCATTACAAGACATATAGTTGAAATAGCTAAAGCCTATAATAAATTCTATAACTCTTGTCCAATAATTATAGATGATATAGAAATAAAAAAAGCAAGACTTATGCTATCCTTCGCAGCTAAAACTGTATTAAAAACAGGATTAGACTTATTAGGAATAGAAGCACCAGAAAGAATGTAGATATGTATGACTAAAATTGGTTTTGAAAGATTATTATTAGATTTATTTCAAGAAGATTATAGTGAAGAAAAGAGATATAGCTATATATCTCAATTAGCTATAATAACTACAAAGTCTTTAATTCCTATGATAGATGAAGAAGGAGTTAGAATTGACTATACTAGATTTTTAGAAGAATTTAAGCTATGGTTAAGCTATAGAATTGGAGAAAACTCTTCCTTGTTAAATGCACAAGGAAGAGTAGCTCCAAATTTATATTGGAATGATAAAGATGATTCTATAATAAGTAGGGTAATACCCTTAGTTCTTGCAAATCAAAGATATGAAATAATAGAGGAAGAAACCATAAAGAATGTATTATTTACAACTGGCAATCTAATAACTTTATTTGAAACAATATCTATTGCATATTTACTATATTTAGTTCTTTTAGATGAGGACAACGTAATAGACAAGCTAAAGGAAAACATTATTGGTTTTTCTCAAACTGATTATATGAATAAATATAAAAAATATTATAGGATAGAAATTGAAAATTATCCTGGCAATTTCAAAGTAGAGTTTGAAAGAGAAAAAATACATCAATTAAACTTTCTAAACGGCATAAATAATAATAGATATTCAAATCTAGAGGATATTATAAATGTGTTGGATAAAGAAGAGCCAAAGACTTTTATAGGTAAAGTATTGTATGTGTTTTTGTATGATTCAAATAAGGAATACAATCTTCCTAGATTTTATATTAGTCTTGGTGAATATCTTATTTCTTTAAGAAAATCTAGAATAGATCCTGATAAATTAAAGATAAAAGAATATATTTTACCAGATGTTTTTAGCTTTAACGAGGGAGAAGTATTTTTTCATTCATTACTTAGAGAGTCCAAGGTAATAAAAAAAGAAGTAAAGGATTACATCCTAACTTCTCTAATTCAGACTAAAACAGGTATGTACTTATTTAAGAGATAGACCCTTGGGGGTCTATTTTCTTAGGTACTCCAAAAAATCTTCTTCGTCAATTTCCGCTAAAGAACTTAATTCCTCTACAATACTATCTTTTAGACTTAGGAACTCATTTATTTTAGTATTGTTGCCTGTATATTCTAAGGCTTCAATAATTAAAAGCATATCATTTTTTGACATTTCTTGAATAGAAATCTTATCAAATTCTCTCATGGATTATCTCCTTTCTTGTCGTATTATACAATCTATTCTATAAGACTTTTACTAAA
>CAYMGW010000015.1:12077-13450 GCA_964390085.1 uncultured Tissierella sp. | reverse complement strand
CTTATATATTACCTCAGGAATAGTTCCTTTGGTACCAGGTGCTGGCATGTATTATACAATGCTTGCTATAATAGAAAATGATTTTGATATGGCTGCAACTAAAGGCGTAGAAACCTTTTTTATAGCAGCTGCCATAGCTGTAGGAATAATAATTTCTTCAGGTTTCTCTAGGTCAATAAGAAGAGTCAAACAAAAAGATTAATGCTACTTAGTATACTTCACCATTATGTCAACTAGTTTATCTATAGCACTTTCTTCACTTTCACCTTCTAAATAATTTTTCAAGCAGTTTTTCATATAGTTTTCAAGTATTAATCCACCTACACTGTTTAGCGCTGCCCTTGCTGCAGCTACTTGGATTAATATATCTCCACAAAACTTATCTTCATCAACCATCTTTTGTATACCTTTTATCTGTCCTTCGACTCTTCTTAACCTTTTAATAATAGCAGACTTATCTCCCAAAAATCGCACCCCTTTGCTTAAATAATTCTTGTCATTCTTATAATGATTTCATCCGTTTTACCAATTTTTTTATCGATGATTTTAACTATAAAGTAGCCAAAAGCCATAAATACTAAACCAATCAAAAAACTCAAAGGCTCATAACTAGATATCTCTAGTTTTTTTAAGCTATTCATACCTACCAATATTCCGATAATTAGCATAACAAAAGGAATCATATATACAACCATCATATATTTTAATATATTTTTAGCTTCCCCTTTTATTTCAACTAAATCTCCTACCTTAGCGTCTAAATTGTTTGGTAAAATCACAACATGCTTTGGAGTATCACAGCTGCTCCCACAGCTCTTACAACCTCCACCTCATCCTGATACTCTTTTTACTTCTACTTCAACCTTGTCTCCTGACACTTTTCTTACAAATCCAACTTGGTCCATATCTACACCTCCTAAAACACAATATCCTTTATTACTTCAGATGCTATAATTAATCCAACTACTGAAGGTACAAACCCGATACTTCCTGGAACTGCTTTTCTAAGGTCACTTCCCTCTAGATTTATACTTCTTGGAACCTCTTCAGACCATACTACCTTAAGAGCTTCAATGTTTCTCTTTCTTAATTCATATCTCATAACCTTAGCTAAAGGACATACCTTAGTAGAATAAATATCTCCTACTTGAAACATAGTAGGGTTTAACTTGTTTCCTGCTCCCATAGAGCTAATAATAGGTATTCCTCTTTTTTTACACTCTACAATTAAATCAATTTTAGATGATACCATATCAATAGCATCTATAACATAATCATACTTAGGAGAAAGAAGCATTTCTTTTGTGCTTTCATTGTATTTTTCTTTGAATATTGTTACATTTAAATTTGGATTTATATCTAAAATCCTATCT
>CAYMGW010000015.1:0-12067 GCA_964390085.1 uncultured Tissierella sp. | reverse complement strand
TCTTTGGCAATCCTACGGTTTTCATGGTAGCATGAATTTGCCTATTGATATTGGTTATATCTATTATATCATAATCAATCAACAAAATGTTACCTATTCCTGTTCTTGCTAATGCTTCTACGGCAAATGATCCTACTCCTCCAACTCCAAACACGGCTACTGTAGATTTAGCTAGTTTCTCCATACCTTCACTGCCAAGTAATAACTCTGACCTCATAAAAGGATTATTCATTATTTTCTCCTTCCAAATCTTAACTATTCAATATTAAGTTTTATATGAACCTCTTCTAGTTGTTTCTTAGAAACATTAGTAGGTGCATTTGTCATCAGGCATGTAGCTGATTGAGTCTTAGGGAAAGCAATGACATCACGAATATTTGATGTATTTGATAAAAGCATTATAAGCCTATCAAAACCGTAAGCAATACCACCATGTGGAGGAGTTCCATATTTAAAAGCCTCTAAAAGGAATCCAAACTTATCCCAAGCTTCTTCCTCAGTAAATCCTAACGCTCTAAACATCCTCTTTTGTAAATCAGAATTGTTAATTCTAATACTACCTCCACCCATTTCATCTCCATTGATAACTATATCATAAGCCTTAGCTCTTACTTTTTCAGGTTGAGATTCTAGAAGCTCTATATCTTCATCCATTGGATGAGTAAAAGGATGGTGTTTAGCGACATACCTATTTTCTTCTTCATCAAATTCAAATAATGGAAATTCAGTAATCCAAACTAATTTCATTTCATTTGGGTCAATTATATTTAACCTTCTTGCAACTTCATTTCTTAAGTTTCCTAAGCTATCAAATACAACGGAAGTTTTATCAGCTACAAAAAGAATTAAGTCTCCTTTTTCTCCTTCCATTCTCTCCAAAATATTTGCAAATTCTTCTTCACTAAAGAACTTTGCAATAGGAGAAGTTATACCTTCTTCTGTAATCTTGATCCAAGCTAAACCCTTAGCACCATATGTCTTAGCGTGTTCTTCTAAAGAATTTATATCTTTTCTAGTAAACCTATCTCCATAACCTTTAATATTTATCCCTCTTACGGAACCTTTATTTTCAACAGCTGAACTAAATACCTTAAATCCACAATTCTGAACTAAGTCAGAAATGTTTTTTATTTCAAATCCAAACCTTAAATCAGGTTTATCTACTCCGTATCTTTCCATAGCTTCGCTATAAGTCATTCTATCTATTGGTAGTTTTATTTCTATTCCTTTAATTTCTTTAAAAACTCTATATAATAGTTTTTCATTAATTGAAATAATATCTTCAACATCTACAAAGGACATCTCAATATCTATTTGAGTAAATTCTGGTTGTCTATTAGCCCTTAAATCTTCATCTCTGAAACATTTAACTATTTGATAGTATCTGTCCATTCCTGAAACCATAAGAAGTTGTTTCATAAGTTGTGGAGATTGTGGTAAAGCATAAAACTCTCCAGGATTTACTCTGCTTGGCACTAAATAATCTCTAGCACCTTCAGGTGTTGGCTTTGTTAGCATAGGAGTTTCGGTTTCAATAAAATTATTCTCACCTAAAAAATCTCTAACTACCTTCGCAGTTTTTGCCCTTAGTTTTAATTTTTCTTGCATAGATGGTTTTCTCAAATCAAGATATCTATATTTTAATCTCATGGTTTCTGATACATTATCATCATCCTTTATATAAATTGGTGGTGTCTCAGATTCGTCTAATATTTTAAGTTCTTCTGCTAAAACTTCCACTTCTCCAGTTGGTATCTCTTTGTTAATAGACTGTCTAATTCTTACTTTACCTCTCACTGCTAATACATATTCTGATCTAATCTTCTCTGCCTTAGAAAATATTTCACTAGAAACAGTATTATCGAATACTATTTGAGAAATTCCAGTTGTATCTCTTAAATCAACAAATATAAGTGATCCTAAATTTCTTTCTCTTTGTACCCATCCCATTAATATTACTTCTTTACCATTATGTTCAGGTCTCAATTCTCCACACATCATGGTTCTTCTTAAATTCCCCATTTTTTCTGACATTTACATTACCTCCTCAAAAAAATATAAACCTCTCATCTCTGATATTCAGGGACGAGAGGTTATCTCGCGGTACCACCCTAATTAGGTATTTCCTCACTCAAAAGCTTAACGCATTTCTGCGAACTAATCCTTACAGATTATTTACTCCAAGGTGTCTTCATCAAATATTAGTATCGGATTTCCACCTTCACCGACTCTCTATAACTAAGGAATTCAACTACTCTTCCTTTTCACTGTATTATATATTTATTTTCATTAATTATAGACTAAAAAATAAATGCTGTCAAGGATTATTACTTTCTAATATCCTTTTTTTATTTTCAATTAATTCATCAGTTCTTTCAAGGTATTCTCTTAAATCTTTAAAATTTGGAACTCGTTCTATTCTATTCTCCTCTGGGAAGAAAATCTTAGATACTGAACCCATTCCAGCTGCCATTATAGTTTCCTTTTCTTCCATCATAGCAATATTATATATACATTCCTTTTTTGGCTTACAATATCCTATGTTTTCAAAGTTTCCTAATATCTGCTTTTGTCTATAAAGATAATAAGGCTCTAGCCCCATTCTTTTAGAATATTCTATAGTCTCATTTAACATAGCACTTAAAACATCTTGACTTTGCAATGAATACTCATCTATAGTCTCTTTAAATTTAGATCCTTTTTTAACTGAAAGAGTGTGTACAGTCAGATTTTCAGGATCTAATCTTTGAATCTCTCCCAAAGTATTTTTAATATGTTCAACTTCTTCACTAGGAAGTCCAACAATCAGATCCATATTGATTACATCAAACCCAATTTCTTTAGCTAGATTAAAAGTCTTGACTATATCCTCAGCTTTATGCTGTCTACCTATTAATCTTAAAGTATCATTATTCATAGTTTGTGGATTAATGCTTATTCTTCCAACCTTATTTTTATTTAACATCCTTAAATAATCTTTCGTTATTGTATCTGGTCTACCTGCTTCCACAGTAAATTCTTTTATATTTTTTTGTCCAAATTTATTATAAATAGTCTGAATTATCTTTTCTAATTCTATTGGTGGAATTGCCGTTGGAGTACCACCACCTATATATACAGTATTTATTTTTTTTCCTACCATTAATCTAGATATATTCTCAATTTCATATATTACTTTAGAAACATATTCTTTAACATAATTTTCATATCTAACTATTGGTAATGCCGGGAAAGAACAATATAAACATCTAGTAGGGCAAAAAGGTACACTAACATATAAGCTGTACCTATCATTATTTAAAGGATATATATACTCCCCTTGCTTTTTCCCAATATTTAATATTAACCGAGCCTTATCAATATATAATTTATATTCTTCAGTTAATACTCTGATTATCTCATTCTCATCTATATTTTTATCCAATAGATCATGAACAATCTTAACTGGTCTAATACCAGTTAAAATTCCCCATGGAATTTTACTTTGTGATAGAGAAATTAAAGTATTATATAAAGATTTCTTAATTCCAATTCTTATATACTTATCTCTAGAATTTCCATATACTTCTACAAGGCTAATATTTTCAGTTGATTGTTTAATTAAATCATTGTCTATATATAATTTTGTTGTAACGTATATTTTCCCACATTCTTCATATAAAGAACTGATAATAAGAGTACCTTCACCCAAATAATCATTCTCAGCATCAATATAGATAATTTCTTTCCCCGGGAAAAAAACTCTAATTAACTCAGTTAGTTCATATTTAACTTCATGTCCTATTAACAATACATTTATCACGTAATCACCTTATTTAATCTAAGTAAATGTCTTAACGTAAAAAAGGATTTGAAACTCTTTCTTTGCCTATTGTAGACGGAGCTCCATGTCCTGGGAATATTTTAATTTCATCTGGATAAATCATTAATTTCTCTTTTATGGATTGAATTATGGTATCATAATCTCCCCCTAGCAAATCTGTCCTACCTATTGAGCCTGCAAATAAAGTATCACCTGTTATTATATTGTCTCCAATTTTTATACATATACCTCCTCGAGTATGACCAGGAGTATGGATAATTTCTGCTTTTTCATTCCTAAACTCTATAATATCTCCATCTTTAAGTAATACATCGGGCTCTATTTCTATGGCACCCATAGCCATAATTGAAGATAAGTTTTTATTTCCATCAACTAAAAGCTCTTTATCATCTTCATGTACCATAACAGGAATAGATAAGGATTTCTTTAACTCAACTATTCCTCCTATATGATCTGCATGGCCATGAGTCAATACAATACTTTTAATTTGCAATTGGTTTTCTTTTATTGTTGCAAGTATATCGTCTACGTCTCCACCTGGATCTACAACTATCCCATCTCTCGTAGCTTCAGAATATATAATATAACAATTAGCAGCATATATACCTGCTGGTATCCTCACTATTTTCAAATTTATACCTCCTAAAATATTTTTTTGCTATCTAATAATATAGTGACAGGCCCTTGATTTATAAGGCTTACATCCATATTGGCACCAAAAATACCTTTTTCCGTTTTAACTCCCTTTTCTATACATTTATTAATAAATTCTAAATAAAATTTTTCTGCTATATCTGGATGTGCCGAATCTGTAAAGCTAGGTCTCTTACCCTTTCTCACATCTCCATAAAGTGTGAATTGAGAAATTACTAATAGTTCCCCCTTAATATCCATTAAAGATAAATTCATTTTATCATTCTCATCTTGGAATATACGGAGTCCCAATATTTTATCTACTAAATAATCTAAATCCTTAGAAGTATCATCTTCACCTACACCAAGTAATACTAACAATCCACTCTTAATTTCTCCTACCACTTCATTATCTACCTTAACTGATGCTTCTAAAACTCTTTGTACAACTGCTCTCATATATCTCCCTCTCTCTATGCTGTTACTCTATATACATCCATTACATTTCTTATTCTCTTTATTTTTTTCATTAAATCTCTTAACTCTTCAATATCTTTAATTTCAAGAGTCACGTTTATAAAGACTACTTTATCCTTAGATGTTCTAGCATTTAAGGACATTACACCTAAATCAGAATCTGTTATCTTTTGAGTAATTTCTGCTAAAAGCCCTGATCTATCTGATGCCTTTATTTGAATTTCTGCAGGATAGGATGCTCTCTTTTGGAAATCCCATTCTACTTCAATAAATCTCTCAGTATCATCAGACATTGTTATATTTGGGCAATCAGTTCTATGAACTGAAACACCTCTACCTCTAGTTATATATCCTACTACTTCATCTCCTGGTACTGGATTGCAACATTTAGAAAACCTTATTTTAATATTATCTACTCCTTTTATTTTAATTCCTTGAGTAGGCTTACTTGTTTTGTTTTGCGTAGGTTGTTGTATCTTACTCTCCACAAAGGCTTTCTCATCTGTTATTTTGTAATATTCATTATATTGTACTCTTAATTTTGAAATCACTTGATTTAATGTTATACTACCATATCCAATAGCTGCATATAAATCATCAATAGAGTTTATACTAGATTTAAGTGCTATGTTCTTCATCCATTCGTCTTTTAAAATTTCCGATACTTTATACCCTAATCGTTTAACCTCTTTTTCTAATAATTCTTTTCCTTTTATAATATTAAAATCTTTTTCTTTAGATTTAAACCATTGTCTAATTTTGGTTTTTGCCTGAGTACTTTTTACTATTTTAATCCAGTCTCTACTTGGCCCGTTACTATTGGCAGAGGTAATGACTTCAACAATATTTCCGTTTTTTAATCTATAATTTAAAGGTACAATTCTTCCATCTACTTTAGCTCCTACACATTTATTTCCTACCTCAGTATGAACTCTATAAGCAAAATCAATAGGTGTAGATCCATCAGGAAGGTTTATAACGTCTCCTTTTGGAGTAAATACAAATACTTCATCAGTAAAAAAATCTATTTTTAAAGTTTCCATAAAATCCTTAGGATCATTTAGATCAGATTGCCATTCAAGTAATTGTCTTAACCATGTAAGTTTATCATCAAAATTATCAGACCTTGTGCTTCCTTCCTTATATTTCCAATGGGCAGCAATACCATACTCTGCTGTTCTATGCATTTCCCAAGTACGTATTTGAACTTCAAATATTTCTCCCTTAAGACCAATTACCGTAGTATGAATAGATTGATACATGTTAGGCTTAGGCATGGCTATATAATCTTTAAATCTCCCAGGTAAAGGTTTCCATAGATTATGAACTATACCTAGTACTTCATAACAGTCCTTAATATTATCCACTATAACCCTTATTGCAGTTAAATCAAATATTTGCTCAAAAGCTTTTCCTTGATGAACCATCTTTTTATATATACTATAAAAATTCTTTGGTCTTCCACTAATATCATATTTTATTTTAACTTCATCAAGTTTTTTGCTTAATGTTTCTATTATGTTTCTTATATATGCTTCTCTTTCCTGTCTTCGCTTCGATACCCTCTCAACTAAATCATAGTAGTTCTGAGGATCTAGATATCTTAAAGATAAGTCTTCTAATTCCCATTTTATTTTAGAAATTCCCAATCTATGAGCTAAAGGAGCATATATCTCTAGGGTTTCTAGAGCCTTTTCCTTTCTTTTTTCATCACTCATATATTCTAATGTTCTCATATTATGAAGTCTATCAGCCAACTTAACTATAATAACTCTTATATCATTGGCCATAGCTAAAACCATTTTTCTTAAATTTTCAGCTTGATTTTCTTGTTTAGTTTTATATTGCAATTTCTTTAACTTTGTTACACCTTCTACTAAATCAGCTATTTCAACACCAAACTCTTCTGCAATAGTCTCATGGCTAATATCTGTATCTTCAATAACATCATGAAGAAGTCCTGCTACTATAGTCGCCGTGTCCATATTTAAATCTGCCAATATCATAGCAACATTAAATGGATGAACAAAAAAGTTCTCTCCTGAATTTCTTACTTGCCCAGTATGAGCAGACTGTGCAAAGTTATATGCTTTAACTACAAGACCTAAATCTGCATGTGGATTATATTGTTCAATTTTTAAAAGTAAGTTTTCTAACATTGGATTCACCTTCTTCATGTATAATGAATTTATATATAAAGTAATTTGATTATTTATAATTACCCACTATCTATTATTTATAACGAGTACAGTAAAATGACATACCCTTTTCTAAATACAAATTAGTTAACTGAAAAATAAATTATTTGCTAATTCTATAGCTTTGAATAACAACTTGTAAACTAGTATTTCCATTATATTCATTTATTGAAGGATAATATAATATATCAATTTTTATATTGCTTTCAATTCCTCTATAAATTTTCTCAAGTTCATTTCTCCCATAAGTTTTATCTATTTCATTTTCAAAGGTAATAATATCACCAAAAAATATTCCTTCTATCATTTTCTTATTCTCATTTTCTAATATTAGTTTTAGAACATTTCTATTTACTCCTAGTACAAAGCCACGACTAATCCTTAAATTTTTTTCACCAAATATAGGTTTAGTATTTCCTTTTCCAAAGGGTTCTAAAAGCTTTAATTCATCAACTAACTTAAAACTAATATATTCTAATGGAAGTTGCATGTCAATATATATTCGAGCTATTAAATCTTCCTCTGTTAAGTTTGTCTTTTGATTTAACTTTCTTCTCAACTTATTTATATTTCTTCCCTCTAGGGACAAACCTGCTGCCATTGGATGTCCACCAAATTTTAATAGTAATTCCTTGCATTCTAATAACCCTTCAAATATATTATATCCTTCAATAGACCTACCTGAACCCTTAACTCCGTCTTTCCCTTGGGTTAATACTATTGTAGGTCTGTTGTATTTCTCTTTGATTCTTCCTGCTATAATGCCCGCTATACTCTCATGCACTTCTGGCTCATATATAACAAGTATCTTATCTTCTTTTATCTCAGAATCTTCAATAGTATTAATTATCTTTTCTACACCATCTTTTGTCATTTGTTTTCTTTCTTCATTTAACTCACGAAGTTCTTTAGCTAAAAGACTTGCATTATCTTGTTCCTTAGATAAAAGTAATTCTAGAGCTTTTAAAGCTGAATCTAATCTACCAGAAGCATTAATAGTTGGCCCAATAATAAATCCTAGATGATAAACTCCAATCTCTTTACCTTCAATTCCTGTTTCTTTTATTAGAGCCTTTAACCCAGTGTTTTGAGTCTTATTTATAAGCTCTAGCCCTTTTTTTACAATAATCCTATTCTCATCAACTAAATCTACTACATCACAAACTGTAGCAATGGCAGTATATTCTAGGAAAGAATATGTAGCTTCTAATGGTAATTCAAATATAGAATATAGCTTTTGAATTAATTTAAATACCACAGCTGCCCCACATAGACCCTTAAATGGATATTTACAGTTTTTTTGTTTCGGGTTTATTACTGCATCTGCATCTATAGATAAATGCTTCTTTTCTCCATCTTCATCTATTACAAAAGGTAAATCATGATGATCTGTCACTATTATAGTTAACCCTAGTTCCTTTGCAAGTTTTATCTGTTCTATTGCTGCTATACCATTATCACAAGTTATTATGGTATCTATTCCATCTTTTTTTGCATCTCTAACAATTTCATTATTTATACCATATCCATCATCGATTCTATTTGGAATAACATAATCTACATTTCCACCACATTTTTTGATACCTGTATATAATAAATAAATGGAAATTACTCCATCTACATCATAATCTCCTACTATTCTTATTTTTCTATTATTATTTATTTTGTCCTTAATAATATCTGCACCTTTTGAAAGATCCTTCATAAGACTAGGACTATGTAACCTATCTAAATTTGGAAATATAAAACTATCAATTAATTTATAATCAGTTATATCTCTATTAACTAAAAGTTTAGACAAAAATTCAGATATTCTAAAATCTCTTGCAATTTTTTTATAATCAGCTGCTTTATTTTTTATAAACCATTTTTCCAATTATTTCACTCCAATAGAAATAAAATTTAGATACATTAATTAGTATCTAAATTTTATCATTTTATTATGTTTAATTCTAGTTCTTATTATCTATTTCTTCATTTTTTGACAAAATTCCTATTCATTATAAATAAAAACTGCTTATTTAGCAGTTTTTACTTTTCTATTCTTAAGCTCATACCAGATAGGAGATGCAATAAATAAAGAAGAATAAGTACCAGTTATGATTCCAATCATAAGAGGTAATGCCAATACCTTAATATCCTCAACACCTAATATATATAATACAAGAACAGATATTAAAGTTGTTAGTGAAGTATTTATTGTTCTTCTTAGAGACTGCTTTATACTGTTATTTATTAAATTATCTATTGATTCCTTTGGATATAACTTTGTATTTTCTCTTATTCTATCGAAAATTACTATTGTATCATTTATAGAATATCCTAAAATAGTTAGGATTGCAGCGATAAATGAGCTGTTTACTGGAATTCTAAGGATTGAGTAAACAGCCACCATAACCAGTATATCATGAACTAATGCGATTATAGCTGCTATACCGAAATTGAACTCAAATCTCCATGTTATATAAATTAACATTAGTACAGTAGCTATTACAGTGGATAGCAAAGCTTTACTTCTTATTTCTTTTCCCATAAAAGGTCCAAATTTTTGAGATTGAAAATTATTTTTGCTTAGATCATATTTTTCTATAAATTCATTTATTATACTTGTTATTGTATCATTTGGTAAATCTAAAGTACTTTTTATTATTAGTTCATCTTTTTCAGTCCCAGCATGTAAAATACTGGCATCCTTGTCATATTTATCCATTATCTCTCTAACTTCATCTACTGGTATAAATTTTCCTACATTTATCTGAATCAGTGTACCTCCCGTAAAATCGATTCCATAGTTTAAACCTCTAATAAAAAACATAAGAAGTCCTATGATGATTACAGCTAATGAGCATATTGCAAATATCTTTCTATTTTTAATAATATTCATATTTTCACCCCTCTATTAAGCTCCGTAAAGCTTAGTATTTTTACCGCCTGTAACGGATACAGTTAACTTTAATAAATACTTAGAAATAATAACAGCTGTCAACATAGAAGCAACTATACCAATTATTAAAGTTACTCCAAAGCCCTTAATTGGGCCGATTCCAAAGTAATATAATACAACTCCAGCTATTAGAGTAGTAATATTTGAGTCCATTACAGAAGTTAGGGCTCTCTTAAATCCTGTATCTACAGCAGTTCTAATAGACTTTCCAACTCTTATTTCTTCTTTTATTCTTTCAAATATAATAACATTGGCATCTACTGCCATTCCTATAGATAAAATTAAACCAGCTATACCTGGAAGTGTTAGTTTTACTCCTAAAGATGACATTGTAAATATAGTTATTAAAGTATATATAATCAATCCAACAGAAGCGATAAAACCAGGTATTCTATATGCAATTATCATAAATAACATAATTATTAGAAGAGCAATTCCTCCAGCTTCAATACTTCTGTCATATGCTTCCAATCCTAATGTTGGTCCAATAACAGATGTTTGTAACTCCTTCATCTCTACTGGTAATGCACCTGCCCTAATTAAAGTGGCCAATTGACTAGCTTCCTCTAGTGTAAATCCTCCTGTTATAACAGCTTTGCCATCAGTAATTGCTGTTCCACCTTCCTCTGCACTTTGTACTGCTGGATAGGATATTATTTGGTCATCTAAAACGATATAAATAATTCTATCTTCCCTATTTGGCTCCAAAGTAAGTCTTCCTGTTGCTTCAGCAAATTTTTCAGTACCTTCTTTGTCAAACTCTAAGCTAACTACTATTTCCTGCTGTCCTAGCTGATTAGTTTGATATTGTGCCTCTGAATTAATAACATTTTTACCCGTTAACACTATATTTTTATCTGGGTCTATAAATTGTAATTGTGCAGTTTTACCTATTAGTTCAATTGCTTTTTGAGGATCATCTATACCTGCTAATTCAACTCTTATCCTATTTCCACCTTCGATTGAGATATTAGGCTCTGATACTCCAAGACCATTTATTCTCTCATTAATAATTGCCTTTGACTGCTCCATAATTCTTTGAAGTTCGGCCCCTTTAACATCGGTATTAGCCTCTAAAACTACATAAACTCCTCCTGCTAAATCAAGACCTAAATCTATAGCATCTTTTGCCTTAACAATTTCATATTTTCCAATTTTTGCACCATTTAATACTAAAACTGTGCTACCTGCAACTATAGCTAATATCAATATTAATAGTATAGTACTTTTAGCTTTCATCTTATCCCTCCTGATCATCTAAGTTTGCCAATATAGATATGGCACATTCTATTCTTTTCTTTTCCATTTCACAGCCTAATTTATATGATTTACTAAGGTCTTTATGTGCATGATAGGAATTTGCATGACAGCCTCCACTACAGTAAAATCTTGCCCAACATTTCCTACAATCTTCTTTATTATATACATTTGCTTTCTTAAATTTATCTCTTAAATCTGGTCTTTGAACTCCATCAAAGACATTTCCTAATTTAAATTCTTTTTCTCCTACAAATTGATGACAAGGATATAAATCTCCCTCAGGAGTAACTGCCATATATTCTGATCCTGCGCCACAACCAACAGCTCTTTTAATTATACATGGCCCTTGTGTTAAATCTATCATGAAATGAAAGAAGTAGAAATCCTTGTCCATTTTTTTTATATTTATATACTCTTTAGAAAATTTTTCATACTCATCTAAAACAGATTGCAAATGTTCTTCTCTTAGAGCGTAGTCCATTTCCTCAGATGTAACTACTGGCTCTATTGAAATCTTTTTAAATCCATTATTATAAAAATCTAATGCATCCTTAGAAAAATCAATATTATTGCTAGTAAAAGTGCCTCTAATATAGTAGTCCTTATCTCCTCTTTTTTCTGCCATTTTTTTAAACTTAGGTAAAATGATGTCGTAGCTTCCTTCACCATTAACTGTCTTTCTCATATTATCATTGACTTCTTTTCTTCCATCTAAACTAAGAACTACATTTG
>CAYMGW010000014.1:0-13515 GCA_964390085.1 uncultured Tissierella sp. | reverse complement strand
GATGAAATGAAAGAGTTATGGAAAGGCCTTGATTTTACTGTAGATAATGAACTTTCTTTCTACTGTGGAACAGGTTGGCGTGCATCAATTCCGTTTTTAATCATGTATGAAAATGGATATACTAATATGAGTATGTATGACGGTGGATGGTATCAATGGCAAATGAATGATAATCTTCCAGTTCAAGTGGGAGATCCAGATACTGGCGAAGTTGTTTATACAACAGTAGGTGACCTTCCAAATGACAAAGCAGCAAAATAGAATTAAATTTATATTCATGATTTTGTTTGGCATCTTGGAGATTGTGACAATAATTGGTGCTTATGCAGCTCATTATTTTACCAAAACTCGTATGGGGATGCTACGTCATGTAATATATCTTAACGGTAAATGGGAGAAGGCATTGCCTATTCCAATGATAAAATGGATTGCCATAAGTATTATAATTGCTATTGTAATCATTGCATATCTATGTTATCGTAAGGAAAAGACAAGTTCTAAGGTCAACATGGTGACTATGCTATTTACCATTGGTGTAAGTGGATGGACAGTATATTTTTTGATTGCTTATAGTACAGAACGAAATCGTGCATATTATATTTTAAGTATTTGTTTCATACTGGCAACAGTGCTTCAGAATATTATATATCACTGTATTTCTTCAATAAAATCAAGAAAATAGATTTAATCTAAATAAAGAGGCTGAATTCATTTCAGCCTCTCTATTTATCTCTTATCAATATCTTAGTTATTTCTCCAATATACAATGTATGGTGGTCATTATTAGGATAACATTTCTTATTAATTTCTAGGTCAATGAAGGACTCAGGTTTATACTCTTGAGCAAATAATTTCTTACAGAAAATTGTTATACTTGCTTCTTCAAAATAAGGAATGTTATTATCATGTACAACCGTAAGATTAGATTTTTTAATCTTATCTTCATCTCGACCAGATTTTGTTCCTAGATAAGATAATATTTCCCTAAAGCTATCATCAAAAAATGTCAATGAAAATGAATCTGCACTATCTACAAATTCCTTAGTATATCGCTGTGGACGAATAACTATATATGCCACATTCTTATTCCACATAACTCCTAAACCACCCCAAGAAGCAGTCATTGTATTAGCCTTTCCATCTTTTTCCGCAGTAATTAACATCCAGTCTTCCCCAATTAATTTAAATGGGTTATAGTTAAATTCTTCAGGCTTAATTTCTATAAATTTAGTCATACTTATCCCTCCAAGATCGTTATTTTACTTGTTATTATATAACATATAGAAGTAAATTAATATTATGATATATGAAATAAGGAACAAATAAGGAAATTAAGGGACAATTAAGTAAAAGAATTGGAATTTTTTGATAATATAGTATAATAGTTGTAATAGGATAAAGTGAGGTAGATTAGGAGATATGAAGACAATAGAGTATAATAAATTAATAAGAGATAGGATACCAGAAATAATTGAAAAAGCAGGAAAACAAGCAATAAACCAACACATGCAAATAACACCACTAAACCCACAACAATACAAAAACTTCATCCTAAACTTCAAATACACAACAACTCACTATTACGACATCGAAATCAACCCAAATGAAATATTCTCCATCACTCTAGTTAAAAAGCCATTCAATGAAGAAGTACAAAAAGGTTTTACTGGAAAATTATATGAAGATTGGCTAGAGAATCCTTCAGCTTTTTCTCTTATAGATGATGGACAAATACTAGGATATTTAGAGGTTGATAGAGAATCTTGGAACAATAGGCTAAGAATAACTGAAATTTTAATATTAGATGAATTCAGAGGAAAAGGATTTGGGACAATATTAATAAATAAGGCTAAGGAAATTGCAAAAGAAGAAGGATTCAGGGAAGTTATCCTTGAAACTCAAAGCTGTAATTCCAAAGCTATAGATTTTTATATCAAAAATGGGTTTAGAGTTAACGGAATAGACCTAAGTTGTTATACAAATAAGGATGTGGAGAAAAGAGAAGTAAGGTTAGAGATGGTTCACAGAGTATAATAAATATAGACAGTAATTTCTAGGAGGAAGTTTTATGAAGCTAATTAAATTAGGTGTAACAGTAATTATAATTATTTTAATATTTAATGCTCTAGGTATGTTTAATAATGAAACTAGTGAGAAAGTTGATAATGCAGTAGAGATAACTAAAGTTAAAATAAATGAATTTAAATATAAAGATAAGCCTCTTGTTGATATGTCATTAAAGGAATTGTCATCTAATATTTCTTCAGACATTAATTATCTAAAGGAAGAAGTAATCACTGAGGATGGAGTAAAATTATCAGGGAAAGGATTATCTGTAACTATGAATCCTACAAAAGATAAAATACTTACAGCTGAAGTTGATGCTACAGAATCTAAGGCTGTTGAATCCATAGAGAAACTTCTCTATAACTTAATAAAGAAAGAAATTAAAATTCCTGATGAATTTTTAAAAAAAGGCAGCTTTAAAGTTGTTGTAGAAAAAATTGATGGAGAATATAATGTAAAATTTACTGATTAATTACATGGTTCAATATTTTTACCATTTCTTCATGAGTTGGCACATATCCTTCAACTAAGGTTTTCCCATTTATTACCAATGCTGGAGGATTAAATGCATTATAATCTGAAAAAAGATTAGGATTTCCTATAATATGGAGTTTATAATTTGCTCCTAAATTTTTTAATGCTGAGTCAACGACTACAGCTAATTTGCTATATCCTCAACCGACATCTTCTAATATTTTTATATCCATAGCAATTCTCCCTTAATGTAATACTATTTGACTTAATAGCTAGATACTAATTTTCTTAAGGTAGTCTCAAAAGACTTATCAGCCTCGGGGCTTCTTTTCTTAGCTTTACCATAATATTTATTTTGTTTTCTGAGTTGTTGGTGTAAATGTCGGCGATTCAGCATCCCATCTATATTATTTTGAGAGAAGGTAAGTCCATTTTGGCTTATAGGTATGGCTTCTTTGGACAAACACATGGCAGCTAATCCATAATCTTGGGTGATAACTATATCACCTTTTTCTATTTTATTCACTATATAGAAGTCAGCACTATCCCGAGAAATATCTACTGAAATAATTGTTGCATAGGGATCAGAAATTTCATGGGCATAATTTTTTACAACTATTATTTCAAGTTCATATTCCTTTGCAGTTTTAATTGCTATATCAACTACTGGACATCCATCTGCATCTATATATATTTTCATATTCTCACCTCAATTTATTATATCACGAAGGAAACAATTATAGACTAATAATATATACCTGGATTACAAAAAAACCAAATATATTATCTGACATATAATCCTTCCATATGTTAAAATGATTATTATAATTAAAATATTATGTCAATAATCAATATATCCCACGAAATAGGATGGTGAATTAATGTCAAGGTTAACAGAATCAATAATATTTGAAAGGGTAGATTCCTATAATACTTATTTAAATGGAATGAGATATTATGAAACGGGTAAAGTCACAGATGTTAGGAGAACCCCTATCCATGATTATTATATTGCCAATGTAATGGGTAGTTCCACATATCAAACATCTGTTAAATTTAATAATTATGGTGATGTAGAAACTACTAGTTGTACTTGTCAAGCATTTAAGAAATACTCAGGGGATTGCAAACATATAGTGGGACTATTGACTCTTATAATGAATTATGAAAGGACAGGTTCTATATATTACAAAAAATCAGAAGGGGATATAAGAAATATCCTTAATTATTATAGGCAACCACAAAATAATGTCAAGACTCCAGTAAATTTAGAGATTAATTTTAAGGTCGCCAATGACGGCCCTTCTATAAACTTACGAATAGGGGAGGAAAAACTATACGTAATTAGGAGTATGGGAAAATTTATTAGGGATTTAATTGATAATAGTGAAATTGAATTTGGAAAAAAATTTACATTTTCACCTTATATCCATAGTTTTACCCCTCAGGATAAAGAATTAATAGATTTTTTAACTATTCTATATGAAAACAGCGAGGATGGTGCATATCATTATGGAAGTGGTTTCAGAGGTGGAGACCTATATTTAGGGCCAATTTCTTTAGATAGATTTTTTAGACTAATGGATAATAGAACATTCAATGCAAATATATATGAAAATCATATAAGAGATATAGCTATAACTAAGGAAGACTTAGATTTAGGTTTCAAAATAGAAAAGAGAGAAGAAGACCTTATGTTGAAGCTTGAAGCGGAATCACTTCTATTCCCCTTGACTCCAAATGGTAGGTATTTTTTCTATAAAGACAAAATTCATAGGATATCAGATGAACAAGCAAATGTTATAATGCCTATTTATAATGAAATAACTGATAAGGAAATAAAAGCTGTAAGAGTAGATAAGGATTATAAGGAGACGTTTGTATCAGAGGTATTACCTACTATAAAGAAACATTCAAAGCTAATTATGGACAAGACTGTGGAGGATTCAATTTATAGTCCGCCTCTTAATACACAAATATATTTTGATAAGCAGGGAAATGAAATAATTGGGAAGGTAATATTTAATTATGAAGATATGAATATCAATCCATTTTCATCTCAGAAGGTAAATAATAATAAAGAGAAGATATTGGTTAGAGATATTGTAACAGAAAGAATTATAATGGGTCTTCTAGAACAAGGTAGTTTTAAGGTGGCAGATGGAGTATTTTATTTAGAGGAAGAAGAGGAAATCTTTGATTTTATAAATGATATTATTCCACAATTGCAGAAATACTGCGATATATATTACTCTGAGAGTTTTAAAAGAATAAAGCTAATTAATTCTAAAAACTTTAGAGGAAGTATAAAACTTGATGAAGATCTTGATATGCTAGAATTTAACTTTGATATTGAGGGCATAGATAGCTCAGAGTTAGAGCGTATTTTTAGAAATCTAAAGGAAAAGAAGCGATACTATAAACTAAAAAATGGTTCTTTTCTATCTTTAGATGATAAGGAACTTGTGAATATGGCTAATATGCTTGATTATCTAAATATTGAAGGAAAAGATTTTCATGATGGAATAATTAAACTCCCTAAGTTTAGGACAATGTATTTAGATAAATTTATAAAAGATAGAGGAATTGATTATATCAAGAAAAATGTAAATTTCAAGAGATTGGTTCGAGATATAAATGATCCAGATGATATAGAGTACCAGATACCTAAGGAGTTAACAACAGAGTTAAGAGATTACCAGAAATTTGGTTTCAAATGGCTTAAGACTTTGACTAATTATGGATTTGGTGGAATCCTAGCTGATGAAATGGGTCTAGGTAAGACAATTCAAATGATAAGTTTTTTATTATCAGAGAAAAATGAAAAGGGGCCTGAGCCAAGCATAGTTATAGTTCCTACATCTCTTGTATATAATTGGGAGGACGAGGTTGAAAGATTTGCTCCTAGTCTTAAAACCTTAGTAGTTGTTGGTAACAAAGATGAAAGAAATGAACTTATAAATAAGGCAAAGGATTGTGATTTAATAATTACTTCCTATCCACTAATTAGAAGAGATGTAGAAGAGTATAAGGATATATATTTTAGACATTGTATATTAGATGAAGCACAACATATTAAAAACTCAGGTTCACTTAATGCAAAGTCTGTAAAAAATATTAAGGCTAAAAATTATTTTGCTTTAACGGGAACACCTATGGAGAATTCATTGGCTGAGCTTTGGTCAATATTTGATTTTCTAATGCCAGGCTATCTTTTAACAAGTAGGAAATTTAGTGAAAAGTATGAAAGGCCTATAGCTAAGGAAGAAGATAAGGAAAAGCTAAGAGAACTAAGGGATCAGATTAAGCCATTTATATTGAGACGTACTAAAAAAGAAGTATTAAAAGAACTACCTGATAAGATAGAGCAAAAAATAGTAGTAGATATGGTAAAAGACCAAAAGAAATTGTATTTAGCATATTTACAAGCTATAAAGGGAGAAATAGATGATGAAATAAATCTAAAGGGATATAGTAGAAGCCATATAAAAATTCTTGCTGGTTTAACAAGATTAAGACAAATATGCTGCCATCCTGGTGTGTTCGTGGAAGGATATAGTGGAGGAAGTGGGAAATTAGATTCCTTAGAAGAAATAGTAGCCGAAGCCGTAGAATCTGGACATAGAATATTATTATTTTCTCAATTTACAACTATGCTAGAAAATATAAGAAAACTTTTAGAATCGAAGAAGATAAATACATTGTATCTAGATGGTAGTACTCCAACTGTAGAACGAGGAAATTTAGTAAGGAATTTTAACAAGGGTATAGGAGATGTGTTTTTAATATCCCTTAAAGCAGGTGGGACTGGCCTAAATTTAACTTCTGCAGATATGGTAATTCATTTTGACCCATGGTGGAATCCAGCAGTAGAAGATCAAGCTACAGATAGGGCTCACAGAATAGGACAGGAAAAGGCTGTTCAGGTTATTAAATTAGTTACAAAGGGAACCATAGAGGAAAAAATATTTAAACTACAGGAAAAGAAAAAAGAGATGATAGACAAAATAATTACTGAAGGAGAAACATTAATATCAAAATTATCTGAAGAAGAAATAATGTCATTATTTGAAATATAATTTTTGCGCCAGGGGGACGGTTCTCCTGGCGCAAAACATTTTGTCTTAGATGGATAACAAAAATAGCAAATAAGGGCATACGATTTAGCAAGATATGAGTATATTTTAATGAAAAAATATATTATAATTAATATTTGGAACGAAAATATTAGTTGATTATCATCATAAGTTGGAGCGGATTTAATATCTGTTTCAACTTTTTTGAATATAAGGATTATTTTATCATAGAAAGTAAAAGGAGTTGCTAGGAATGGATGCTTTTAGGGTAGAAAATATAGGGAACTATTTAGAAGGACTTAATAACTTGTTTGATATTGTTAGGATGGTAAATCCTACAACGAATAAGGTTATTTATCAAAATGGAGATGGAGATATGATAATTCATGGGCATGACTGCTATGAATTTTGGGAAAGAGGAAAAGCCTGTGATAATTGTATATCTTCTCAAGCTCTGATGGGAAAAAAGACACTTACTAAAATTGAGTACAAAGGTGATTGTGTATATATGGTAATGGCATCGCCTATTATATTTGGAGATGAGCTATATGTTTTAGAGTTGCTTAAAGACATCACTGAAACAGGAATTGTAACGGGTTTGAGTGGATTAAGTACTAAAGAAACTAATGATATTATATCTAAACTTAATGAAAAAGTTGTAAGAGATGATTTAACAGGGGTATATAATAGGAGATATATAAATCAAAGACTCCCAATTGAGATTGATTATGCTATGAAACATGGGGAGAATCTAACGATTATAATGTTAGATATCGATTATTTTAAAGAAATAAATGATATTTATGGGCATCTAGCTGGTGATTTAGTGTTAAAAGAATTAGCTGATGCAATAAGTTCTAAAATTAGAAAAAACTATGATTGGATTGCAAGATTTGGTGGAGATGAATTTCTTATTGTATTAAAAAATTCGGATCAAGAAATAGCAATTAAAGTTATAAAGGAAATTCAAGATACTATAAAAAACATGATTGTTAGATTTAATAATAAGATAATAAATATAACCATAAGTATTGGTTCTTATACAGTAGAGCCTGGAACCAAGGATTTTGATGGGATAATTTGTGAAGTTGATGAAAATCTAAAAAGGGCAAAAAAAACTGGTAAAAATAGAATTATAGCGTCTTAATTTTGAAAGTCATTGAAATATGTGATATGTTAAATGTAAGAGTATAGTGGGGTGAGGGGAATAGAGTGTTTTTATGAGTTAGTAAAATCTGATGTAGGAGTGCCTATTAAAGTATTTATACATTCAGTTAATAAACTAAAGATGCATTGGCATAAGCAATTAGAAATACTATTGGTTTTGCAGGGCTCTATTAATATTAGAATAGGAGATGAAGAGTATTTACTTAGGGAAAATGATCTTATATTAATTAACAGTAATGAAGTCCACAATACAAGTAAAACAAATGAAGATAATATAATATTGGCATTACAGATTGATGCTCAGCACTATGATAGATACTTTCGTGGATTTAGCAAAAAGGTATTTGATTGTAAATCTTTTATATTCGGTGAATTGGAGCAAGAAAGATTTGATATTATTAGGCATTATTTAGCTAAAATAGTATGGCAGTTAAATAAAAGAAAACAAGGGCATTCATTTATAATAGGTTCTGAGCTACTTCTACTTGCGGAACACCTACTCAACAACTTTCATCATCAGACATTAGAGGATAATAAGGTTAAAGCCATTAGTGATGATATCCATAGACTTAATAGTATTATAAGCTATATAGATAATAATTTTGATAAGGGAGTAACATTGCAAGATGTGGCTGATAATGAGAAGCTTAATGTTTATTATTTGTCTCATTATATAAAGAAATCTCTCGGGATAACTTTTCAAGAATATTTAAATATAAGTAGATTAGAAAAGGCCATTGTTTTATTAGCGAGGACAGATAAAACAATAACTGATGTTGCCTTTGAAAGTGGATTTCCTAGCGTTAAATCCCTTAACAATCTTTTCAAAAATGAACACAATTGTACTCCTTCACAATTTAGAAAAGAAAATAAAAATAAAGCAAATAATGTATATGATTTAAGCCCTAGCAAGGAAGAACTAGAAGGAAGATCATATTTAGATGTTGATAGAACTGCAGCTTTTTCAAAGTTATTCACATATTTAGAGCATAATTTATCGGAGAAAAAGCATATGTACTTTAATACTAAGGAAATCATCAATGTAGATGTAAACAAAAATGGAATTCATCATAACTTCTATTGGAAAAAGCTAACTACCTTTGGCAGAGCGGCAGAGGGACTAAGAAAGGGCTGGCAAAATCAACTTAAAGAACTTCAAGAAGAAATTGGATTTGAATATATTAGATTCCATGGGGTTTTTTCTGATGAAATGATGGTATGTAATGTTGGAGAAGATGGTAAGATTATTCACAACTGGTCGTATGTGGACGAGCTATTTGATTTCTTTAAGGAAGTTAATATTAAACCCTTTGTTGAATTGGGATTTATGCCTTCTGAAATGAAAAAGTCTGATGAAACCATATTTTGGTGGAAAGCAAATATTTCTCAGCCAAAAGATATTAAATCATGGACAGATTTAGTAAAAGAGTTTATTAAACATTGTATTAATAGATATGGTTTAAAAGAAGTGGAAACTTGGTATTTTGAAGTTTGGAATGAACCAGATTTAGAGCATGTTTTTTGGATTGGAGGAAAAGAGGAGTATTTTGAATTTTATAAGGAAACTGCATTAGCTGTTAAATCAGTTTCCAATAAATTAAAAGTAGGAGGGCCTTCTGTTACTTACCAGATTACTCATGAGGGAAATTGGTTTGAGGATTTTTTACTATATTGTGATAATAACAATATTTCTTTGGATTTTGTATCATTGCATATTTATCCTGAAATTTTTTCATCAATGGAAGAAGCAGATGATATAATGAATAAAGTAATAGAAGGTGAAGATTTCTCAGATATAATGTTAGCAATGCAAGGAATAAGAAGAACTTACTTTGGTAAAGACCATACCTATGAAGTTATAAATTCTGCTAATGATAAGATAAATTCAGTATTAAACTTTAAACCAGAATTTCATATTACGGAGTGGAATGCTTCAGCATATAATCGTAATCTAATTCATGATACTTGCTTTACAGCTACATTTATTATTAGAAATGTATTGAAGTCCATAGGTCAAGTAGATTCCCTTGGTTACTGGACATTTACTGATATAATGGAAGAATTTAAATTGGGTATCTCTCATTTTCATGGAAATTTTGGTTTGATAAATAAAGATGGGTTAAAAAAACCATCCTATTTTGCATACTATCTATTATCAAAGCTGGGAAAAGAGATAATAGAACAGGGTGAAGAATATATAGTCACTAAAAATGATGAAGCTCTTCAGATTTTAGCTTATAATTTTGTATATTTTGATGAATTCTTTATGAATGGAGACACATCCGCACTAACTAATACTGAAAGGTATTCAGTCTATGAAGACAAGCCTTCTAGGGAAATAGAGATTAATATAGATGGTCTTTCAGGACATTACAAGGTTATAAGGTATGAGTTAAATAGAGAACATGGATCTGTATTTGATGAATGGGTGAATATGGGTGCTCCAGAGAATATGACAAAGGAAGAAATTGAGTACCTTAAAGGCAAAGCTAGGCCTAGAATATCTGTAGAATATATAGATATAGATGGAAAGTATTCAGATAGACTAGATATTCCTGTTCATGGAGTGGAACTAATATTGTTAGAGAAACAAATATAGACAAAATATTTAATAAAGAAGTGTTTGTCTTTAGGAAGACAACCACTTTTTTTATCATAAAATAGCAAAAAAAGGTATAAGAGATACTAAAAAAGGCATATCTATTCTTAATGTGATGAAATACCATTATAATGATAGAAATTAAATTTGAAAGAAAGGGGGAAAAATATGAGAATATTTTATAAGAAAACTAAATATAGGATAGTAATGATGGTTGTATTAGCCATGCTACTTCAAATAATTGGACCTGTTGTGTCGAATGTTTATGCAGAGGTATGGAGTAAATCTTTTATAATGATTGAAAGCCCAATAAATGATGGTATAGTAACTATCGATTGGGAAATTACTTTAGATCCTAATGATAGAGTAATAGAACATACCCATACTGGTCACTTCATATTGGATAATGAAGTGACAGAAAAAAAGCTAGAAGCAAAAGATGGAACAGTAATAGGAACATATTCAATATCTACAGAAGGAGAAATTACTGTAACTATCGATCAAAGTTTATATGAAGGATTTGAGAATGTAGATGAACCAGAAGATGTAATAGAAGGCTCAGATATAAATCCGGGGGCAGAGAAAGATAAAGAAACTGATTTGAACTTGGAAGAAGATCCATTAGTAGAAGAGGAGCAATCAACTGAAGATGAAACAGAACCAACTACTGAAGTGACAGAAGAAGGTGAAAGCACTGAAGGAAATGATGGACAAGTAGATAATTCAGATCCAAATGGAATTGAAGAACCTGAAGGAGTCATAGGGAAGGCATTAGGATTGGTAGCCTCTGCATCAGAGAATCTTGAAGGATTATTCATAGTTGATGAAAAGGAGGAAGTAAAGACCTTTTATTCAGGGATTATAGTGGTTGAGGGGGCTAAGGAGAAGCCTGCAATGATGTCTAGAGTTGGAGTTTTGAGTATAGGTGGAAATGATTTAGGGAATATATTTACCTTTGAGGGATTATGGATTGGTAGGGAATATGGTGAAGACGGCGAAGTAACTAATCCGGGTACGCAAATTGAAGAAAATACACCGATTGATATCGCAGAAGATACTAAAGTTACAATAAGATATAACTGGGATATTAGAGACAAGAATGCACAGCCTGGAGATATGGCATCAATTAATATTCCAGATATCTTTGATATTGCTGGGTCATGGCCTACAGCGGATATAGTATTGAGTAATGGAATGCCAATTGGAATTTACACAATAGAAAATGGAGTGCTGATATTTACTTTTGATGAGAGACTAAATAATATTGAAAATACTAAGTTAGAGAACACATTTATTGAATTTGGATTTAAACTTAATTTAGAGAAATTTGAGGAAGATATAAATCAAGAAATTAGATTTGAGGATTCAGTAAATAAGATATTTAACTTAACTATTAATCCTAAAATAACAGCAGAATCCATAACTAAAGTGGGAATCCCTGATGGTACTGATATAGATGGGAAAAAAGATGCAAAAACAATAACATGGAACATTGATGTCATGAATACGGAAGGAACATTAATAACAGGAGCAAAGGTAACAGAAGATAGTATACCTGAAGGCTTATCCTTAGTAACTGACAGCTTTAAAGTCACTGAATTGACCATGGGTTATGATGGGAAAGTATTTGTAAAAGGTGAACCAACGAGCATCAGTGATCCATCTAATGACAATGGATTTGAAATAACATTACTTGATATGAAGCCTTATAGTGGTTACAGGATAGAATACACCACTAATATTACAGATTTCACCAAGGCACAATTTTCTAATACTGCAAACTTAGACAAGGGATCTGGAGATCCGCTTACTACAACTGGAACTGTAAGTGCTCTTACTAGAAGTGCTCCTATAGAGAAAGATGGTAGTTGGAATGAAGATAATCCAGATGAAATAAAGTGGACTATTGGTGTAAATAAAGGTGGTATAAGTATAGCAAAACCTAAAATCAAGGATACTTTGCCAGCTGGATTGTCAATAAAAGAGGTTAATGGAGTAAAGCAAGTTACTGTATCTAAGCGCAATGACAGTGGCAGTTACGATGTGGACGAAAGTATCGTTACTTCAAATTTTCCAGATAGCTTAGAACTACCTCCAATAGGACCTGGTGATGTTTATAAGATTGAATATACAACAACTATAGACTATTCACAGGTAAATGGTGGTCAATATCAGGAGAAAAACCCATTTGAGAATGAGGCAACACTTTATGATGATACCAAGCAAGTAGGGGAAGAACCTGTTTCTGCTGAAGTAACTACTACAAGAAGACATTTATTATATAAAGAAGGAACGCCTCCAGGGTACTATAGTGAATCTCTATCTTGGACTATAAGAGTAAATAAGGCTTATCATACGATAAACAATGCAGTATTATACGATATAATCCCAGAGGGACTGGAATTTGATGTAAATTATGTAATTATAAAAAAGAAAACAAAGACTGGAACTTGGGAAACATTAGAAGATACAATTAAACCTAGTATATCATATTATGATACTACTAGAAAAGTAACCATTATCTTCGATAATGAGATTACTGATGAATATGAGATTACCTATACTACAAAAATAACTCCCGATGGGTTTAATAGAGAGAGCAGAATGTTCAAGAATAAGGCTTGGTTAGAGTATGATAACAAAGGAACAGGAGTAGGAACTGGTGGTACAGCGACTAATCCAGTTGAAAAAGATTTAATTCTTCTTGACAATCACTATCAAAAAAACACCCATGGCAGTAATTTTATAAACTATGATGAAAAGACTATTTCCTGGAAGATAGAAATAGATCCTAGAAAAGAACCTATAACAGAACTTAAGATAGTAGACACATTCCCTAATAATGGTATGATATTTTTACCAGGTACCTTAGAGATTAAGAAGGAAAGTACACCATTAACAGAAGGTTTTACTGTAAAGCCAAATACAGAAGAAGGTAATACTGGTTATCAATATGGATTTACTATAGATTTTGATGACGGTGATAGTGATAACCCAATATTAAGTGGGGAAAAAATGATTATCACTTATAAGACTTCATATGATCCACAGTTAGAAGTTGAAGAAGATGGTCGAAAAGATAAACTTATTCCATATACAGGAATAGGTGGGAATACAAAGGAATATAAGAAT
>CAYMGW010000013.1:0-13860 GCA_964390085.1 uncultured Tissierella sp. | reverse complement strand
AGATGAGGTCAATTGACAATGCGATATGGAGACAATTCTCCTGTCGCAGACTTATCATCTTAAAGGTAGTAAAGAGTCTAGTGATTATTGAAAGGAAAAAACCAATGGAAATTATGAAGATAAATAATAAAGAAAATATAATAAATAGCTATGGAATTACTCCAACCCTTCCCTATGATATAGAAGGAGTACTTGTAGAGAAAAATGGTAGGATGTAAAGATTGAAAAGACCATAGATAATAAAACAGTAGAATACTCCTTAAGGTTAAAAGAAGAGATAGTAGCAAACCTAGGAGATAATATAAAGATTGAAAAAGAAAACATAGTTGCTGCTAAAGTAGAAGAGAAAGAAGAAGTGGTAAAAGAAGAGCAAGAAGTAAGAAGAGTAGAAGACATAATTAGGGAACTAGGTCTAGAATATACAGAAGAAAATATTAGGATGATAGAGTTTCTACTTAGTAGTGGGATATCAATTACAAAGGGAAATGTAGATTCTTACATTAAATCAAAGGAATATTTAAATAAAATAATCGAAGGAATAAATGCTGATTCACTTGTAAGGCTTATGGATAAGGGAGTAGATTTAGAGGGGGAAGGACTTCAAAAAGTAGCCCAGGCATTAGAAGAAGTAAAGAATGAAAAAACACCTTTTTCATTAAGAAGATTTCTGAGGATAGAAAAAGATTTTACTTATAAGGAAGCAGAAGAAATAGCAAAAGAAATCTATGGACAAAAGATGGGGAAGGATGTATATGATACCATAATAGCATTACATAAGGAAAAGATACCAATAACAAGGGAAAACATAGATAAGACATTAGAAGTAATATCTAAGCTGCATAATCTAAAGGGGTTAGAAGATGGCATATATGTTAAGATGCTGAATGAAGATAAAGAATTTAATATAAACAATCTATATAAACTAAATAATTCCTATACTATAACTTATATAGAGGATAATATAGCAGCAAAAAAATTTGAGGATTTTACCATAGCTAAAGACACAACTATAGAAGGGCTAAAGGAAATCTTAAATAATTTAAATTTAGATTATAGTATAGAGAACATCAATATTTTAAGAGAATTTATAGTAAATGATATGGAAATGAATGAAGGAAAATATAATAAAATCATTAGTATGAAAGAATCAGTAAAAGAATTAATAGAGCTATTAGGACACGAAGAAATTGTAAAATTAATTAATAAAGATATAAATTTACTAGAAGAAGATATAGAACAATTAGTAGAAGAACTAAAAAAAGAAAACTTAAGTGAGGATTTAGAGAAGCCCCTAAGTAATAAAGAAATAGAAGATATAAAAAAAGACCTAGAAATTTTAGGAAATATTAAGGATAAAGATTTGCTATTATTAATAAAAAATGGAGAAGATTTTACTTTAAAATCCATTAAAGAAATCATAAGTACCAATATGCAGAAGGAGCTAAGTATTGAGCAAAAAACTATAGATAAAACTATTCAAATATCGCAGATTTTTAATACATTAGGTGAGAATCTAAATGTAACTACTATATCCCTTGCATCTAAGAGATATAATGATATTACACTAAATAACCTATATATGGCTCAGGAGGAAATAACTACAGGTGGAAAAGCTGTGCCTGCAGTCGATAGAATAAATGAGGGGTTAATATTTGAAGAATACCTTAGGGCAAGAAATAGTCTCACTACAAATATTGTTAGAGAAAGTATTAAAGAAAGTCAAGCTTTGGAACATATGCCACTTAACGAACTAAATAATTATATAGAAAAGAAGATTAATAGGTATAAAGAAATCCATAAAATGACAAAAGAAATAAGAAGTATCAAAGGAAATGAGGAAAGAATATTACCTATTATAATGAAAAATCAGATTCCAATGAATTTAAAGGAAATCAGAGATATGAATTCTTTTTTAAGTGGGGAGAAGGGGCTGACTAATATTTTGAAGGATATATTAGATTCTAGTAATCCAAGATATAATGAAGAGTTTAAAGAAGGTATAAAATTACTTCAAGAGAAAATCTCCGCATCTATTAAAAATGGGGACCATGGATTCAAGGATGATTATAAGGAGCTGATGAATTCCTTAAATAGTTCTAATAACTCCTTTGACACTAATAAAAGGAAAGAGTCAAAGGAAGAGGAATATATTAAGCTCCAATCTAAGATATCAAAAAAGGATATAGTATTTCAATTGCCGGTACAAATAGATAATGAATACAGGAACCTAAATATTATTGTCCCAGATGTTGAAGGGGGAATTGATAAGAATAATATGAGATTCTTTATAAGTCTAGAGACAGAAAATATAGGACCAGTAAGCATTGAACTTGATGTAAAGGCAAGAGAAGTCCAAGTCAATATAGATGAACAAGGTACTGCTTTAAGGAGTAAACTAAGTTCACTAGATGGGGGTCTACAAAAACTTGGTTATACATTAAATAGGCAGGTGACATCATGAAGAAAAGATTGATATCACGAAAGCATATTGAAAAGGCATATACAATAGATATACTAAACCATGACATAGACTTAAATCTAGAACCTATAGAAGAAAGAATCAACAAATTACCTAAGGAAATGTTTCAAATATTAGGAGAGGTAATATCATTTATAGAAAATACAAATAAATTTGAGGGGGATAAAAACCATGAGAATAAATAATAATATACCAGCATTAAATACTCACAGATTATTAAATATGAACACTGAAGGTCTACAAAAATCACTAGAAAGACTTTCATCAGGAAAAAGAATTAATAGAGCATCAGATGATGCTGCAGGTCTTGCTATATCACAAAAGATGGAAGCACAAATAAGAGGACTGAGACAAGCTTCAAGGAATTCACTAGATGGAGTATCTCTAATCCAAACAGCAGAGGGTGCTTTAAATGAAGTACATGAAATGCTTCAAAGAATGAGAGAACTTAGTGTACAAGGTGCCAATGGAGTTTATGCAGAAAAAGATTTAGATGCTATAGCTAATGAGATGAGAGAACTAACAGAGCAGATTAATATGATAGGAAGAGATACAGAGTTTAATGGTATCCCTTTACTTAAAGGAGATTTAAAGACTACTTCTGGTGCTGCGGTAGAAAAATTAAGACTTCAAATAGGAGCTAATAAAGATCAATTTATTGATGTGGAAATGAGTGAAATCAATGTTATGGTTGGAAGTGGTTCTGGGGAACTAGATATTGAAACGAATATTATTGAGAGCATAGGTAGTGGAAAATTTAAAGTTGTACCTAATTCATTAACAGCAGAAAATTTTGAATCAGCCATTACAACTTACAACAACGCCATAGAAAAAGTCTCCTCCATGCGTTCCAAACTTGGTGCAATTCAAAATAGACTGGAACATACCATAAAAAATGTAGACAATACAGCAGAAAACTTAACAGCATCTAAATCTAGAATCGAAGACTTAGATATGGCTAAGGAAATGAGCGAATTTACAAAGTTAAATATATTACAGCAAGCAGGTACATCTATGCTAAGTCAAGCAAATCAACTGCCACAAACAGTGCTTCAACTACTACAAAGATAGGAGTGACAAGTAAATGGAAAGTATTACTCTAGAAAAAAGGGTAATGTCAACAAATGATTGGGGATTAGTAGCAATGCTTCATGAAGGATTGATGGAAAGATTTGAAGAATCTTCAGAAGCTATAGAAGAAAAAGATTATGATAAATTAAATAAACTTATCAACAATTCTCGTGATATATTAACGGAACTGTTAGTAACATTTAGAGAAAAAGATGAGTTATCCACAAATCTTAGATCCCTTTACCTATTTACCAATAAATTAATAACCGAAGGTGAGATAAAAAAAGATGCTACCTTTTTAAAAAAGGCTATAGATGTAATAGCTCCAATATATATAGGTTTCAAAGGCTTAGAAATGAAAGAAGACCCAAATATAGTACTAGGACTTACTTATGGAAAAGAAAATCTTGAAGAACATAGTATAAAGTCAGAAAGAATTTTTCGAGGATAAAATTTGCGCCAGGAGAACCGCCTGTGCCCTGGCTATTGGGCGCCCCGTGGCGCAAAACAAAAAAATCTGTGGTATATATACCACAGATTTTTATTTTATGTAACCGTGCACCCAGCTTTGTCAATCCTGTTCCAAGCGTTACCCAAACAGTTAACTCGGATCAGGTTTCCCTACGGCACACGAAAAGATTCACTTACCGCTGCTTCCTTCCGGACCTGACGGGGTTCATGAGTTTCCGTTGCGCAGGACCCAATCGTCACTGCCACTTATCCGGGGCAGACCTCACAACAGAGATGCCTAGACTGGGAATTCAATCCTGCTATAGCGGATTGCAGGTTATAGGGCACCGCTACCTCCCCATCTAGCACGGTAAAAATTTCTAATGGCGGAGAGAGAGGGATTCGAACCCTCGAGACGCTTTCACGTCTACCCGCTTTCCAGGCGAGCGCCTTCGACCAACTCAACCATCTCTCCATGATTTTAGTCTACAGGAGTATATTATAACTAAAATATTTATAGTTGTCAATAATTAATTTGACAAAGTGATATTCTACAAAAATCCACAACTATTTAGACAGAAGGAATTTTACTATTGAAACCTATAAATAAAATGATATAATTTATTTATAGGTAATCGTTTACCTAATGAAAATATGAAGGTTGATTATATGATTACGATAAAAGAGATTGCAGAGATGGCAGGGGTATCTTCTGCTACCGTATCTAAAGTGTTAAATGGGAAAGACAAATATATAAGCGAATTTACAAGAAGAAGAATATTAGAGATAGTAGAAAGGGAAGAATATATTCCTAATGGTATTGCTAAAAGTCTGAGGATGAAAAATACTCGAACAATAGGCCTTATAATGCCTGATGTAATGAATCTTTTCTTTTCAGAGCTTGCAAAGGGAGTAGAAGACGCGGCTGAGAAGAAAGGGTACTCCGTCATACTGTGTAATACTGATAATAATCAAGAAAAAGAGGAAAGATATATTAATATTCTCCAAGAAAAAATGGTTGATGGAATAATAATGACTGCTGCAGAAAATAGCGTCACTAAATCTCTTGAAAGATATAAAGCACCTTTAGTTCTAGTAGATAGGGATATTGAATTAAAGAAAAAAGTAGGCCGCATTACCGTAGATAATGAAGAAGGAGGATATATGGCTACATCTTTTCTTATTGAAAAGGGTTGCAAAAATATTGGCTTTATTTCTTCTAAAAGACAGGCTAAACCATCTGCAGAGCGATTTAAAGGATATAGAAAAGCATTAGCAATTAATGGTATTAAATTTCAAGAAAATATTACTTACTTTGATAGTTTTAAAATTGAAACTGGATATTGGGGAGCATTATCTATTCTTGAAAAAGGCAAAGTTGATGGTATATTTTGTGGTAATGATTTAATTGCCATAGGAGCTTTAAAAGCATTAAAAGAAAAGAAGGTTAGAATACCAGAAGATATTAAAATCATTGGATTTGACAATATAGCTACTTGCGATTTTTTAGATCCACCCCTTACAACCATTAAGCAACCAATCTATGAAATAGGAGAAAATGCAGTACAGATATTGATAGATATTATAGGAAATAATGATCATAATTTAAATAAAGTATTAAGTCCTTCATTAATTGAAAGAGGGAGCGTGTAAACAAAATGACTAATAATAAGAATCAGTCTATTTTATTACTTGCTGGGAACATAATTGACCATAAAGGAAATGTACATGAAAAGAAAAATATACTCATTAAAGATGGGATGATTTCATATATAGGTAAAGATTTTATAGAAGCAGATATTATATATAATTGTCAAGATAGATATATAAGTCCCTCTTTTGTGAACTTACATACTCATTCTCCAATGAATATATTCAAAGGAATTGCTGAGGATGTGAATATAGACCAATGGTTCAATGATATAATTTGGCCATATGAAAGTAAATTAGAACCAGAAGATATATTCCATAGCTCTATGGTTGCAGGTGCTGAGATGTTAGGCTATGGAGTTAGTGCATACGCAGATCATTATTTTTATGCTGAAGAGGTCATTAAGGCTGCTTTATCATTAGGCATTAAAATTGACATGGCACCGACTTTATTTTCATTAGATGGCAGTTTTGATAAAGGTATAGAAAATACCATTAGACTTGTTAAACTATATAAGAATTCAAAGGATGTAAAAATTAGTTTAGGACCTCACTCACCCTATACGTGCTATGAAGAAGATTTAGCTAAAGTAGGAGAGCTTGCAAATAAGTATAATTTAAAAATACACACCCATGTTTCTGAAACTAAGGAGCAGGTAGAAACTTCTTTAAAGGAAAAAGGTGTAACACCTATTGAATTGCTTTACAGAGTGGGATGCCTTAAAGGTAAGACAATCCTTGGTCATGGATTATATATTACAGATGAAGATATTTCTTTTATAAATGAGAATACTAACTTTGCTTTAAGTCCAAAAACTTATCTAAAGCTCAACATGGGATTTGGAAATATATTAAGGCTTAAGGATGGGTTGAATATTACCATAGGCACAGATGGAGCAGCAAGTAGCAGTAATCTTAATCCATTGGAGCAAGTTAGGTTACTAGGTTTAATGGGAAAATTTATATTAGATGATCCTACAGGCTTTGATGTTAAAACACTTTGGCAATATTTAATGAAGGGACATGAAGTACTAGAATTTAATTCAGGAAAAATAGAGGAAGGATATAGTGCTGATCTATTGATTTGGGATTTGGATTTACCTAATACCCAGAGCAATAATAATCCTATTGCCTCTATAATTTATAGTTCAGACCCTAGAAATATAGAAAGTATTTTAATATCAGGAAAGTTTGTCAAAAAAATAGGTGAAACTAAAATAAATATAAATAATAGCATCAATTACTGTAAGAATAGAATAAACCAACTAATAGAAGAAGGGGGAGGAAATACAAATTTAAAGTTTTAGATATAAAAAAGTTAAAGGAGTGGTAAATTTTATGACTACACCTCATAATGGTGCGAAAAAAGGGGACATTGCTGAAACTATATTATTGCCAGGAGATCCCCTAAGAGCTAAATTTATAGCTGAAACATTTTTAGAAAATCCAGTACAGTTTAATGCAGTTAGAAATATGCTAGGCTATACTGGGACCTATAAGGGAAAAAGAATCTCAGTAATGGGTACAGGCATGGGAGTACCTTCCATAGGAATATATTCCTATGAACTAATTCATTTCTATGGTGTTAAAAACTTAATAAGAGTAGGTTCTTGTGGAGCATTTAAAGAAGATTTAAAACTCTATGATATTATCTTGGCTATGGGAGCAAGTACAAACTCTAACTATGCTGATCAATACAATCTTCCAGGTACATTTTCTGCAGTAGCTTCATGGGAGCTATTGTACAAAGCAAAAAAGGTTGCAGATGAGAAAGAGATACCAGTAACAGTAGGAAGCATACTTACAAGTGATGTTTTCTATTCTCCTGATACAGAGTCCTATAAAAAATGGGCAGATATGAATGTATTAGCAGCAGAAATGGAAACATACGCATTATACTGTAATGCTGCAAACGCTGGAGTCAATGCTCTTACTATATTAACAGTCTCAGATTCAGTAGCTACAAGAGAAGAAACAACTGCTGAAGAAAGAGAAAAAGGATTTACAAGAATGATGGAAATTGCATTGGAGTTGGCGTAATGAAGGCGTGGGAAATAGCTAGCAACCTATATAGAAATGCAAAACCAGTTATATTGGAAGAAGAAGATCAAACTTGGGTAATCATTAAGGAAGTATCCAAGTTTTATGACAGCTTAGTTGGACTTGATTGGAATAGTAATGTACCTGGCTCTGGTGCACCTGAAAAAATAATGGTAGCAGCAGTTCAGGCTCTAGAAAACAGAGGCTATATAGTGGAAAATAGCGAAAGATTATTAAATGAAGGTTTAAAGGCCTTTGAAGAAAAGGATTTTGTAAAACTTCATAAAGTATCAGCAGAGTTAAAGTATGAGTTATTAAATGCAAAAAAGGATCCAAAATCAAATTATTGGAATTACCATTATTATAAAACTTATGATGAATATAAAAATAGTGTTAGGTTTCCAAATAAGATTGATGTGGATGTATATTCTAAGGACTTTAAGAACAAAATTAAAAGTGCGTGGCTTTCACAGCTAATAGGGGCAGCCATGGGAACACAGGTAGAAGGTTATACTAGTGATAACCTATACAAGGCTTTTGGAGAAATATATGACTATCTCAGAGAACCTAATACCTATAATGATGATATAACTTTTGAACTTGCATTTTTAAATGCATTTATTGAAAAAGGATACAATATTTCATCTAGGGATATAGCATTAGAATGGGTAGGTATAATTCCTAGTGGATGGTCAGCTGAAGAGTTAGCATTGAGAAATATCAAGTCTGGAGTACTTCCACCTGAAAGTGGAACATATAACAATCCATTTAATGAGTGGATTGGGGCACAAATGAGAGGAGCTATTTGTGGGATGGTTGCTCCAGGAAATCCAGAATTAGCCGCAAAGTTAGCTTGGCACGATGGAGAAGTATCTCATGCAAATAATGGTATATTTGGAGAAATTTTTAATGCAGTTATGGTATCCTTAGCTTTTGTAAACAATAATGTTAAGGAAATTTTGGACCTTTCAATTAATATGATTCCAAAAGATAGTGAATACTATAAAGTTATAACATTTGCCTTAGAAAGATGTAAGGAATACGATAACTGGAAAGATGCTTTAAAGGAATGTGAAGCAAGATTTATTAAATACAATTGGATTCATGCATATCCTAATGCTTGTGCAGAAATAATTGCTCTATGGTATGGTAATGGAGACTATGAAAAGACACTTCATATAGTAACCATGGCAGGCATTGATGTAGATTGTAATGCAGCACAGATTATGACAATACTAGGAATACAACTTGGTTTAGAAAGTATTCCTAAGAAACTAATTCATCCAGCTTTTGATAGGCTAATAACCTATTTACGCTCATACGAAGAGATGACTTTAGATGAGCTAGTAGATAAAACTGTAGTTAGTATACAAAATGCAAAAATAGGAGGAGAACAATGAAAAAGTTTTTATCAGTACTAATTATTCTTACACTAGTATTAAGTTTAGTAGCATGTGGAACAAAGGATACAACAAAGGAAGAACCAAAAGATACGACAGAGGAGACAGGTAAAACTGAAGAGCCATTAAGAGTTGCATTACTTTTAAATGGTACATTAGGGGATAAATCATTTTTTGACTCAGCAGATCGTGGATTAAAATTAGCAAAAGAAAAATATGGGGATAAGTTTGAATTCAAGACTGTTGAAATGACAACAGATGAAACAAAATGGTTACCTACATTATATGATTATTCAGATGATGGATCATGGGATATTATAGTAGTAGGTACATGGCAAATGGCTGAGCCACTATCAGAAGTAGCTCCAAAATACCCAGATCAAAAATATATTATATTTGACCAAGATGTAGATTATTCAGCTGGAGATATGGATAATGTTTATTCAATTCTTTACAAACAAAATGAAGTTTCATTCTTAGCAGGAGCAGTAGGTGCTAGATTAAGTAAAACTAATACATTAGGATTCTTAGGTGGCGCTGAAAACCCTGTAATAAATGACTTTTTAGTTGGATATATAGAAGGAGCTAAGTATGTTAATCCTGATGTAAAAGTAGTTATATCCTATGTTGGTAATTTCTATGATACACCAAAGGGTAAAGACTTAGCTTTAGCTCAATATCAACAAAATGGTGTAGATGTAGGATTTAACGTAGCTGGTCTAGCAGGATTAGGACAAATAGATGCAGCTCAAGAAGTAGGTAAACTTGCTATAGGTGTTGACTCTGACCAAGCTTTAATTTTCGGAGAGCCAACTGCAAACTTTATACCAACATCTGCACTTAAAAATGTAGACCAATCACTTCTTAGAGCAGTTGAATTAGAATATGAAGGAAAAACTCCTTACGGAAAAGTTGAAAACTTAGGTATAGTAGAAAATGGTGTAGGTTTAGCTAAAAATGAATACTATGAAAAATTAGTTCCTGAAGAAGTAAGAGAAGAAATTGAAGGACTATCTGAAAAAATCCTAAATGGTGAAATAAAAGTTGATACTGCATTTGGAAAATCAAACGAAGAAATTCAAGCTATTAAAGATTCAGTAAAATAGTTGGTTTAATGGTGGAATAATCTTATTCCACCATTAATTCATATTTTATGATAGGTGGTGTTATAATGAATGATATTATCCTGGAAATGAAGGATATATTAAAGGTTTATCCTAATGGCATAATAGCTAACGAACATATAGATTTCTCTCTTAAAAAAGGAGAAATACACGCTCTCTTAGGAGAAAATGGTGCAGGGAAAAGTACCTTAATGAAAGTATTATTTGGTATCGAAACTCCTGAAGGTGGGGAAATACTTTTAAATGGCAAAAAAGTAAATATAAAATCTCCCCAAGAAGCTATTAGTTTAGGTATAGGAATGGTTCATCAACATTTTATGTTGGTACCTTCTTTTACAGTTGCAGAAAATATTATTTTAGGAATTGAACCAAGGAAAAATAAATTTTTTACTAATAAAGAAAAAGCCATAGAATTATCTCAAGAAATCGCTGAAAAATATAATTTCGATATTGATGTAAAAGAAAAAGTAGAAAACTTACCAGTTGGTATCAAACAAAAAGTAGAAATACTAAAAGCCCTATATAGAGGGGCGGATATATTGATATTAGACGAACCTACAGCAGTACTAACTCCTCAAGAAACAGAAGAATTATTTATCCAATTAAAGAAATTAAAAGAAAATGGACATACGATTATATTTATTTCTCATAAACTAGACGAAATCAAAGAAATATGTGATAGATTAACTATTATGAGAAATGGGAAAAATATGGGGACATATAATACTGAGGATGTTTCCACAGATGAAATGTCTAGATTGATGGTAGGTAGGGATATTGTTTTAAAATTTAATAAAGAACAGGCAAATCCTAAAGAAAGGGTACTAAAGGTTCGTAATTTAAATGTAATTAACTCATCTGGAGTACAAAAGGTGAGTGACATTTCCCTAGATTTACGAGAAGGTGAAATCTTGGGTATTGCTGGAGTTGAAGGCAACGGACAAACTGAATTAGTAGAAGTTCTTACAGGACTACAGCGTAATTATAAAGGTGAATATACATTATATGATAGAGATGCTAGAAAATTGAGCATTAAAGAAAAGAGAAATTTGGGGCTTGCATATATACCAGAGGACCGTATGACCTTTGGCGTAGCTCAAAATATGGATATATTAAACAATCTTTTTACAAATCAGTATGATGAAAAAGAATATTCTGGGAAATATTTTTTAAATCATAAAAACATGGAAAAATCAGCAGATAATTTAATAAAACAATACTCTATTAAGGCAAACTCCTATAAACAAAAGGTAGGGATGCTATCAGGTGGTAATATTCAGAAAGTAGTTGTGGCCAGAGAGTTTTCAAACAATCCCAAAGTAATAATAGCAAACCAACCTACTCGTGGTATAGATGTTGGTGCAGCTGAATTTATTAGACGTAAAATAATTGAGTTAAGAGATAATGGAAGTGCTATAATACTTATTTCAGCAGATTTAAATGAAGTATTAGAGCTTAGTGATAGACTTGCAGTAATGTATAAAGGCAGTTTTTCAGGAGTATTTACTGATGTAAAAAGAATTACGGAAGAAGAACTAGGAAAATATATGCTAGGTCTAAAAAAAGATCCAGTATTGGAGGGAATAATCTATGATTAAAAGTTCCAGATTTAATATATTGAGAACAATTTTATCAATAGTTATAGCTTTGGGATTATCCTTTCTAATTATTATGCTAGTAAGTGACGATCCCCTCTACGCCATAAGTAAACTAATAACAGGCCCTCTTGGTAGTCAAAGATTATTTGCAAATGTAATTGAATTAATGATTCCATTAATATTTACAGGAGTTGGAGTAAGTATAATGTTTTCTGCAAGCCAGATAAACTTAGGCTCTGAAGGTTCTTTTCACATAGGTGGACTTGTTGCAACATTGGTAGCTTTATTCATTCCATTACCAGCAGGAATTCATCCTATAGTAGCAATACTATTGGGAGGACTAGCAGGAGCTTTATTTACTTTTATTCCAGCAATATTAAAGATAAAGACAACTTCCAGTGAGCTAGTATCCTCACTAATGTTAAACTATTTGGCCTTATTGTTTTCAAACTATATACTTAGTTATTACCTAAGGGACACAGGTGCAGGTGCAGTTGTTTCTCACTTAATTCCAGCTACAGCTAAGTTGAAGATAATAGTTAAAGGTACAAATATTCATGCAGGTCTTATTATATCTTTATTAACTGCTTTATTAGGGTACATTTTCCTATATAAATCTAAGATGGGCTATATGCTTAGAGTAACAGGTGAAAATAAGGAGTTTGCAAAATACTCTGGATTAAATGTTATCAAAGTAATTGTTATATCACAAGTTTTAGGTGGATTTATTGCAGGTATTGGCGGAAGTGTTCAGCTACTAGGAATGTATAGAAGATTTACTTGGACTGCTTTATTAGGATATGGTTGGGATGCTATTATTATAACTACATTGTCTAAGAACAACCCATTATATGTGCCTTTTGCAGCATTTTTCCTAGCATATATAAGAATAGGTGCAGATATAATGTCTCGTTCTACAGATGTGTCACCAGAGATAGTTGCTATTACTCAGGGAATAATAATTATCTTAATAGTGGCAGAACAATTCCTATCAAAATATAAACATAAAATAGTTGCCAGAGAAGCAAAGGCTTTACTGGATTCGGAAGGAGCTGAATAATATGAGTATAGCCGATATCATATTTTCTGCAGATTTTCTATTTGTAGTTTTAAGGGTTACTACTCCAATTTTATTTGCAACCTTGGCCGTAACAATAGCCGCAAAATCTGGAGTATTCAATATTGCCATAGAAGGTATAATGCTTATTGCTGCATTAGTAGGAGTAATATTTAGTGCTAAATTTCAAAGTGCATGGATTGGGCTTTTCTTTGCAATAGCAGTAGGTATATTGGTAGGACTACTATTGGGATTTATGGTTCTAAAATTAAAAACAGACCCTATTCTAGCAGGGGTTGCTCTAAATCTAATGGCAACTGGAGGAACTATATTCCTATTATATCTTGTATCAGGAGATAGAGGGGTATCTTCATCTCTAGCAAGTGTATCTCTTCCAAGTGTTAGATTGCCAATTATAGAAAGTATACCTTTTTTAGGAACAGTATTGTCAAGACATAATATACTCACTTATGTAGTATTTATAGCAGTAATATTTATTCATATACTTCTATATAAAACTCCTTTGGGACTTAAAATACGTTCCGTAGGAGAAAATCCTAATGCTGCGGAATCTGTAGGAATAAACGTTCATAAAGTCCAATATATAGCTCTTGGTTTAAGTGGTATGTTAGCAGCCATGGGTGGTGCTTTTTTATCTATGGGATATCTATCTTGGTTTACAAATGGTATGACGGCAGGAAGAGGTTATATAGGTTTAGCAGCTGATGCTATGGCTGGAAGTACTCCAATAGGAGGTCTTATAGTATCATTAGTGTTTGGTATAGCAGATGCAATGGCAAATGTATTCCAAACTGGTATTAAGATACCTTATGAATTAGTTCAAATGATACCATATATGACAACAATAATAGGCCTTGCTATATATAGTTATAGAAAAATGAAGCAAAAAGAAAAAATAACAAATAAATAGAGGTGAAGGTAAACATGGAAAAAAGAAATATTATTATAGACTGTGACCCAGGTCATGATG
>CAYMGW010000012.1:13357-14473 GCA_964390085.1 uncultured Tissierella sp. | reverse complement strand
TTACAGCAGGAGATCCAACTTTTGCAGGTCCATTAGCAGGAGTTCCGTTGGGACTTAAGGTATATCACGCAGTAGAAGCAGAATTTAAAGAATCAGTAGATGCTGATGTATATGATGAGCAAATTGGTATGATGGAAATGGTTTTAGATGTTGATTCAATTATTGAAGAAGTTAAATCTATGAGAGACCAATTTACAAAATTTTAATAATTAGTGGCAAGTATCAATATTTTATAAGGATGACAGGGGAGGAGAAAACTTATGACAAATAATGTAAACTATCAAATAGTAACTAATAATCCAACTGTAAAAAGCAACTATAAAGAGGTGATCTTTGTAGAAGGTAGCTTTGAAGATGTGTTGTTTAAGGTTAGAGATTTAGTTCACACAGGTTTTGAACTTATTAATCATCCTCTTGGAGCAAGTATAAGAATGTTTTTCTCCCCTTATCGTTCTATTATAATTGGGAAAAAATCAGAGGAAGCAAATGAAATTCACATAGAAACAATTGAAAACAGTATAGCCAATTATAAAAAACATATGAAAGTAAGGAACCCAGATATAGTAAATAGAGAAGATTATGCTTTGATTGATAGTGAACTTTTAAAATCAGCATTAGAAGAATATAAAAGAATTTATAATTAAAAATTACAAATAAAATTGGAGGTGACTTTCCTTGAAACTAGAACTTAGAAGAATTCATATTAAAGATATACAGTTAGGAAATGAAACTACTGTAAAAAATGGAGTTCTAACAGTAAATCAAGAGGAATTAATCAAAAAGCTTAAAGAAGATGATAGGGTTAAGGAAGTAAAACTTGATGTAGCTAGACCAGGAGAAAAGGTAAGAATTATTCCAGTTAAAGACGTTATTGAGCCAAGAGTAAAGATTGAAGGAAAAGGTAATGGCTTCCCAGGATCATCTACAAAAATAGCTCCACTAGGAGAAGGAAAAGTTAACGTACTTTATGGTGCAGCTATAGTAACTGTTGGAGATATAGTTGGATTCCAAGAAGGTGTAGTTGATATGTGGGGCGAAGGTGCAAAATGGACACCATTTTCAAAGACTTTTAATTTAGTAGTAGACATTGAACCAGTAGAAGGCCTTTCACCACAC
>CAYMGW010000012.1:12018-13347 GCA_964390085.1 uncultured Tissierella sp. | reverse complement strand
CAGTTAGATTAGCAGGATTAAAAGCAGCAGAGTTTGTAGGAGAAGCTGGAAGAAATGTAGAACCAGATGAAGTATTAGTATATGAAATTGGTAGTCATGCTGAAGAAAGCAAGAAATATCCAGATTTACCAAAAGTAGCATATGTAGAAATGCTTATTTCTCAAGGATTATTACATGATGGATATATCTATGGTGTTAACAGCCAATTAATATTACCAACTCTTTTACATCCAAATGAGGAGTTAGACGGAGCAGTAATAAGCGGGAACTGTGTTGCAGCATGTGATAAGATAACTACTTATCAACATCAAAATAACTCAGCAATTCTTGATTTATATTCAGAACATGGTAAAACTATCAACTTCTTAGGTGTAATACTTACTCCAGAGTTAACTACTCTTGAGGGTAAATTTAGAACTTGTGATTATACAGCTAAATTATGTAAGACCTTAGGAGCAGATGGAGTTATAATTTCAGAAGAAGGTTATGGTAATCCAGATTCTGATTTATTAATGATTTGTAAGAGATTAGAAGACTCAGGAATAAAGACAGTTCTAATCACAGATGAATGCTCAGGATGGGATGGAATGAGTCAACCATTGGCAGATACAGCAAAAGAAGCAGTAGCAGTAGTATCTACAGGAAATGTTAGCCACGTAGTTACATTACCACCAGCTGATAAAGTAATAGGAAATGATAAAGCAATTGCAACTCTTGCAGGAGGTTGGGAAGGTTGCTTGGAAGCTGATGGAAGCATGAAATGTGAGTTAAACGCAGTAATAGGTGCAACATCAGAAATAGGATATCACAACTGTACAGTTAAATTATATTAATTAAGGTGGAAAGGAGGAGGAAATATGAAGTTCAAAGTATTATATTATGTTAATCAATTCTTTGGTCAAATAGGTGGAGAAGAACAAGCTGGTATGGCACCAATTTTCAAGAATGAAAATATTGGACCAGCATTAGGATTTAATGGTCTTCTAGGAGAAGAGGGAGAAGTAGTTGGAACATTAATTTGTGGTGATAACTACTTTAATGAAAATAAAGAAGAATCATTAGAATATATAATGAAAGTAATAAAAGAACAAAATCCAGATATCATTGTAGCAGGACCAGCTTTCAATGCAGGTAGATATGGAATGGCATGTGCTGGAGTAGCTAATGCTGTGGTAGATGAGTTAGGAATTCCTGTAGTTACAGGTATGTATATAGAAAATCCAGGTTTAGACGTATGTAGGTCTAAGGCAATAGTAGTTAGCGTTTCAGATTCAGCAGCTGGTATGCGTAAAGCATTGCCTGTAATGGCTAATATAACTAAGAAAATAA
>CAYMGW010000012.1:9968-11996 GCA_964390085.1 uncultured Tissierella sp. | reverse complement strand
TTCCAGATGAGGAAGGCTATATTTCACAGGGTAAGAGACTTACTGTTTTATCAGATAAGAGAGGTTCAAGAAGAGCAGTAGATATGTTAATAGCTCGTTTAAATAATAGAGAGTTTGAAACTGAACTACCTATGCCAGTATTTGATAAGGTAGATCCAGCTGATGCTATAAAGGATTTAAGTAAGGCAACTATTGCTTTAGTAACTAGTGGTGGTATTGTTCCATTAGGAAATCCTGATAGAATTCAATCAGCTAGTGCTCAAAAATGGGGCAAATATGATGTAATTGGAAGAGATGCATTAACTGGAGAATATTGTACAATCCATGGTGGATATGACCCAGTATATGCTAATGAAATCCCTGATAGAATTGCACCTCTAGATATGCTTAAAGAATATCAAAAAGAAGGCTTAATAGGAAATGTATTTGAGTATTTCTATACAACTACTGGTACAGGAACAGCTGTTGGAAATGCAATAAAATTTGGTACTGAAATAGGAAAAGAATTAAAAGAAGCAGGAGTAGATGGAGTTATTCTAACATCAACTTGAGGCACCTGTACACGTTGCGGTGCAACAATGGTAAAAGAAATAGAAAGATATGGTATTCCTATAGTTCATATGGCTACTATAACTACAATCTCTGAATCAGTAGGTGCTAATAGAATCGTTCCAACTATTGCAATTCCTTATCCAGTTGGTAATCCAAATCTTCCAAAGGATGAAGAATATGCATTGAGAAAGAAAATGGTTGGTAAAGCATTAAATGCTTTAGCAACAAAAGTGACAAAACCTACACAGTTTGAATAATACCTAAATATTTGGGAGAGGGCCTCCTTTTTTATGACACACCTCTCCCAAATAAAAGATATCTTTTTTTTACAAAACATTGTTAATAAAAAAACAAAGGAGCGTGTAGATATGGAAAAGAAGCAAACTGATAATAGAGAAAATTGGGGTAGTAGATTTGGTTTTATAATGGCAGCAGCAGGTTTCTCTATTGGATTAGGAAATATATGGAGATTCCCTTATTTAGTAGGAACTAATGGGGGAGGAGCTTTTGTACTTGTATATTTATTGATATGTGCTTTAATCGGCATACCTTTGTTTACTATGGAAATGAGTTTAGGTCGTAAAACTCAACTTAATCCAGTTGAAGGAATGAGAACCTTAACTAAAAAAGGTAGTCCATGGGTATTATTTGGTTGGTTTGGTGTTTTAGCAGCATTTATTATTTTAACATATTATATCCAAATCATGGGCTGGATAGTTGCATACTTAATTAAAATGGCATCAGGTCAGCTTGCAGGACTTAGTGCAGAAGGATATAGTCAAGCATTTGCAGATTTTACAGCTAATCCATTAGTGGTAGGAGGATTTACATTAGTTTGTGTAATAATTATAGGATTAATATCATCAAAGGGACTTGAAAATGGTATAGAAAAAGCATGTAAAATAATGATGCCTACACTTTTTATAATGTTGATTATATTAGCTATTAGATCACTTACACTTCCTGGAGCTATGGAAGGATTAAAATGGTATTTGAAAGTTGATTTTTCTAAGATAACAGGAAAAACACTTATAGCAGCATTAGGACAATGTTTCTTCTCTATAGGAATTGCCAGTGGTGGTGCATTTGTATATGGTTCTTATCTTAAAAAAGATAGTAATATACCATCAGATGGAATAATAATAGTTGGATTTGATACATTAGCAGCTTTAATAGCAGGAACTGTAATATTTCCAGCGATATTTGCTCTTGGATTACAGCCAGATGCTGGTTCATCTTTACTATTTGTAACTATGTCAAATCTATTTAATAAATTACCTTTAGGAAATTTATTTGGTGCAATGTTCTTCTTATTAGTATTCTTTGCAGCTTTATCATCAGCTATAGGTTATTTAGAGCCAATAGTAATGACTGGTACAGAATTATTTAAGATGAGTAGAAAGAAAGCTGTATGGTTAAGTTTAATATTAATATTTATTATAGGCTTCCCAACTATAATGGCTCAAGGTCCATGGA
>CAYMGW010000012.1:0-9958 GCA_964390085.1 uncultured Tissierella sp. | reverse complement strand
GCAGAAACTTCTTCGACTTTGCTGATTATCTTTCTGGAAATATAATGATGCCTTTAGGAGCATTATTGCTTGCAGCGTATACAGCATTTGTTTGGAAGTTTGAAAAATATCAAGAAGAAACTAATATTGGTGCGGAAGGTTTTAGGGTATTTAAGTGGTGGAAACCATTAGTTACTATAGTTATACCAATAGCTTTATTAGTAATATTTGTAACAGGAGTATTTTAATTAAGTTTTAACATAACTTAAATTGTTTTACTTAATAATATAGGTCAGGTAATTTTACCTGGCCTATATTATTTTATTTTACCACTTCTTTTTTTCAAATAAAATGGTATAATAAATATACATTTAGTGACTCGAAATATTTAAGAAAGTGGTGGAATATGAATAAAAAAGATAAAACAGAAATGATATTAAAAGGAAGTATTTACAGGGCACTTCTCACACTATCTATACCAATTATGATTAACAGTCTTATCCAGACATTATACAATTTAGTAGATGGAATATGGGTAAGCAAAATATCTTCAGTTCATTTTGCGGCAACAGCCTTTGTTTGGCCAGTTAACTTTCTATTTATCTCATTGGGAATAGGACTTTCAATAGCAGGTACATCCCTTTTATCTCAATTAGTTGGTGGAGGGAAATTAAAGGAGGCAAAAGAATATTCTACTCAATTAATGGCAATTACAATATTATCTTCAATAGTATTTACAGTCCTAGGATACATAATCAGTCCAACTATTATTAAGCTAATGGGCGCTACAGGTGATTTAGCTAAGCTTGGTAATATTTATTTAAGAATTACCTTTTTAGATTTGCCTTTTTTGTTCTTATTTTTTAATATTAATTCAATGATGAATGCACAGGGAGATACAATAACCCCTACTATACTTAGCGGCATTTCTGCAATTATAAACGTAGTTTTAGACCCCATATTTATATTTACATTTAATTGGGGGATTGCAGGAGCAGCCTGGGCCACATTAGGATCTAGAGCAATTTTAGCTATAGTCGGATTTATAATGTTATTTAAAGATAGTAATAAAATTAAGCCAGAATTTACAGATTTTAAATTCAATAAAGGAATAATTAAAGAAATAGTTACTGTAGGGTTACCTTCTACAATTGGGCAATCAGGTGCTTCTTTAGGATTTATTGTATTAAATGGATTCATAGGTTCCTATGGAACAGCAACAATAGCAGCATTTGCTATGGTTAATAGAATTACTTCCTTAATAATGCAACCAGCTATGGGTCTAGGCTCTGCCTTAACTGCAATAGTAGGGCAAAATATAGGTGCTAATCAGATAGAGAGAGTAAAGGATGCATTTCATAAAGCTTTAAAATTAACCATCATTATAGGAATTGTAGGGTGTTTATTACTAATAGTATTTGATGACCCTATTATTAATTTCTTTATGCAATCAAAGGATGACCCTTCAGTTATAGAACTAGGTTTAACTTATTTATTATATATTTCATTTTCTATGCCTTTGATGGGTATATTTAGTGTATTACAAGGTTTATTCCAAGGTTCTGGAAATACTAAATATTCCATGGCCATGGAGGTAGGTAGGCTTTGGTTTGTAAGACTTCCAATGATATTATTATTTAAACATTTTACAAACTGGGGCTCTTCAGGTATATGGTTCTCCATGAGCTTTAGTAACCTTATAGTTTGTTTATATGGTTATTGGATGTACAGGAGAAATGGATGGCAAAAGAGAGTAATAAGTTCTCATGGGAAAGGTTCTCTTGGCACAGCTGAATAAAATAATGATAGAGCGGAGAATTAATTCTCCGTTTTTTGTTTTGTATGATATATGTTATAATATTTAGTTAGTAAAACTTAAATGAAAGGGTAATATTATGAACTTAATATCTATAGAAAATTTATCAAAGGCATATAGTGAAAAACAATTATTTAAGGATATAAATTTTGGAATAAATGATGGTGATAAAATAGGCCTCATAGGCATAAATGGCACTGGGAAAACTACATTTTTAAAAATCATTGCAGAGGTAGAAGAAGCTGACGAAGGACGAGTAATTAAAGGAAATAATGTAAATATAGAATATCTTCCACAGGATATAGACTTCGACCTTAATGCAACTGTAGTAGAACAAGTTTTTAGGGGTAATTCTAAAAATATTCAGTTAGTTAGAAGATATGAGGAAGCTATTATGAATCCAAATGTAAGGAGTGAAGAAATCTTAAGACTTACTCAAGAGATGGATGAAGCAAATGCTTGGGATTTAGAGAGCGAAGCTAAATCAGTATTGACTCAACTAGGAATCACAGATTTTAATGAGAAAATAGGCAATTTATCTGGTGGTCAAAGAAAAAGAGTAGCTTTAGCATCTGCTTTAATAAATCCTGCTGAGCTACTTATATTAGATGAGCCTACAAACCATTTAGATAATACTACTATAGATTGGCTTGAAGAATATTTAAGTAGGAGAAAGGGAGCACTCCTTATGATCACCCATGATAGATATTTCTTAGATAGGGTAGTTAATCAAATAATTGAACTAAATAAAGGAAATATTTATTCATATAAGGGTAATTACAACTATTTTCTAGAGAAAAAGCTGGAAAGAGAAGAGATGGAAGCAGCCAGTGAAAAGAAAAGACAATCCTTGCTTAGAAAAGAATTAGCTTGGATGATGAGGGGAGCAAGGGCTAGGAGCACAAAGCAAAAAGCTAGAATAGAACGTTTCAATGAGTTAAATGATAGAGAAGTAGAGCTATCTAATGAAAAGCTAGATATATCTGTAGGAGGAACAAGATTAGGAAGAAAGATTATAGAAATAGAAGGAATAGAGAAATCTTTTGATGGGGAAAAAGTCATAGATAATTTTAGCTATATTGTTCTAAGGGACGATAGGGTAGGTATTCTTGGACCAAATGGTAGTGGGAAATCAACTTTAATGAATATTATTTCAGGGAAACTAGAGCCTGATAAAGGAACAGTGGATATCGGTGAAACTGTAAAAATTGGAGTATTTGCTCAGGAAAATTTAAACATGGATAATAATCTTAGGGCCATTGAATTTATAAAGGAAGGCGGAGAATATATTGAAACAGCTGATGGAGAAAAAATATCAGCTTCTCAGATGATGGAAAGATTTTTATTTCCTAAAGAACTTCAATGGACACCAATAGGCAAGCTTTCAGGAGGAGAAAAGAGAAGGCTTCATCTACTTAGAGTACTCATGGAAGCACCAAATGTACTTCTCCTAGACGAGCCAACAAATGATTTAGATATAGATACATTGACTGTATTGGAAGATTATATTGAAGAATTCCCTGGGGCAGTAATTATAGTATCCCACGATAGATATTTACTGGATAAGGTAGTTGATAAGCTATTTGTTTTTGAAGGAAACGGGAAAATAGTAGGATATACTGGGAATTATGAATATTTCAAAGAAGTATCTAAGGCTGAAAAAGAAAATATCATTGTAGAAAAGAAACTAGAAAAAAAAGAAAGACAAAAGGAAAATAATAAACCCTTAAAATTATCGTTTAAAGAACAAAAAGAATGGGATGAAATAGATGATGTTATTGCAAAGCTTGAAAATGATCTAGTAGCCATAGAGACTAAGATGTCAGAAGCTTCTAGTGATTATACGAAACTTGAAGAACTCTTTAAGGAAAAAGAAATAGTAGAAAGTAAACTAGAGGAAAAAATGGAAAGATGGATTTATCTAAGTGAATTAGTGGAAAAGATTGAGAAAGAAAAAGGAAACTAAATGAAAGGATGTTTATATGAATAAGATATTAGTTTTAGCAGAAAAACCTTCTGTAGGTAGAGATATTGCCAGAGTATTAAACTGCAATAAGAAGGGAAATGGATTTTTAGAGGGAGATAAATATATTGTAACATGGGCATTAGGTCATTTAGTTACATTAGCTGATCCTGAGGAATACAATAAAAAATATAAGACTTGGAATATGGAAGACCTTCCGATGCTTCCAGAAAAGATGAAGCTTGAAGTCATAAGACAAAGTAGCAAACAATTTTATGCTGTTAAGGAACAAATGTATCGTAAGGATGTAAAAGAGCTCATCATAGCAACAGATGCTGGAAGAGAGGGTGAGCTTGTAGCAAGGTGGATTATAGAAAAGGCTAATGTAAAGAAGCCAATTAAAAGACTATGGATTTCATCAGTTACAGATAAAGCTATAAAGGAAGGGTTTAATAATCTAAAGGATGGCAAATCCTATGAAAACCTTTATAACTCAGCCGTTGCAAGGGCAGAAGCAGACTGGGTAGTAGGTATCAATGGGACTCGTGCACTTACAGTAAAATATAATGCCCAGCTATCTTGTGGAAGAGTGCAAACTCCTATACTATCTATGATTGCGCAAAGAGAAGAAGAGATTAAAAACTTTGTATCTAAAGAGTATTATGGAATTACTACCAATACAAAGGAGCTAAAATTAACATGGCAAGATAGTAACACGAAAGATATTAAAACCTTTGACAAAGCTAAATCTGAAAAGATATTAGAATCTCTAAAAGGTAAAGAGGCTAAGGTAATAGAGATAGAAAAAGCTCTTAAAAAATCATACTCACCTGGGCTATACGATTTAACTGAGCTACAAAGAGATGCTAATAGAATATTCGGATTTTCAGCAAAAGAGACTTTATCTATAATGCAAAGATTATATGAAAATCATAAAATATTAACCTATCCAAGGACAGATTCCAAATATATATCAGATGATATAGTAGGAACATTAAAGGATAGAATAAAGGCTTGTGGTATAGGACAGTATCAAAAGATTGCATCAAAAGTACTTAGCTTACCAATAAAAACTAATAAGTCCTTTGTAGATAATTCTAAGGTAACAGACCACCATGCAATTATCCCAACAGAACAAAGAGTATTGTTATCAGAGTTAAATGATAATGAGAGAAAAATATATGATTTAGTAGTTAAAAGATTTTTAGCAGTACTTTATCCTCCCTTTGAATATGAACAAACAACTATCAAGGCTAAAATAGGTGATGAAAACTTTATAGCTAAAGGAAAAAGAACCATATCATTAGGGTGGAAGGAAGTATATTCAAATAACTATTATGAGGAAGATGAAGAAGATAATGAAGATCAAAATCTTCCTGTAATCAATAAAGGGGATATGCTAAAGGTAACATCATTAGTTCAAACAACAGGAAAAACTAAGCCACCAGCACCATTTAATGAAGGAACCCTACTTCAAGCAATGGAGAACCCAATAAAATATATGAGTGACGAGAGTAAAACCTTAAAAAAGATAATAGGCGAAACAGGTGGTATAGGGACCGTAGCTACTAGAGCAGATATAATTGAAAAGCTGTTTAATACATTTTTAATTGAGAAAAACGGTAAAGATATATTTATTACATCAAAGGGTAAACAGCTACTTGAACTAGTGCCAGAAGAATTAAAATCTCCAGCACTAACAGCAGAATGGGAGCAAAAGCTTGGACTTATTTCTCAAGGCAAGTTAAATAAAGATAGTTTTATAAAGGAAATGAAAGAATACTCTAAAACTGTAGTTAAAGAAATAAAGAATAGCGAAGATACATTTAGACATGATAACTTAACTAGAAATAAATGTCCTGAATGTGGAAAGTTTATGCTAGAGGTTAAGGGAAAAAAAGGGAAAATGTATGTATGTCAGGACAGAGAATGTGGCTATAGAAAAAACATCTCTAGGATAACAAATGCAAGATGCCCAAACTGTAAAAAGAAACTTGAAATAAGGGGAGAAGGGGAAGCTCAAATATTTACTTGTTCCTGTGGTTATAGAGAAAAGTTATCTACATTCAATGAAAGAAAGGCAAAAGAAAAGGATAATGTATCTAAAAGAGAAGTAGCTAATTATATGAAACAGCAAAAGAAGGCCAAAACAGAGCAAATAAATACAGATTTAGCAGATGCATTATCTAAGCTCAAATTTTAGTATAGTAACATACTAATTCGATATATAAAGAAGAAAAGTATAACATATATAGTGATAAAATATATCATATCTTGTTCCAAATAGTCCATGTTTCTGTTATAATAGGATTGAAAATTAATTGAACTATTATAAGGGGGTCAACAATGGCGACAATAGCAAACTATAGAAGAGAAGATATAACTAAGGATAATTCTATCTTTTCTCCTATACGTACTACAATTGAAACTACTTTTTATGGCAACAATGTAGTTAAGGTTTCTTCATTATCAGAGGCATATAAATTAGCTAAAGATTCACCAGGTACTATAGTTACAGATATGCCTGTACATAGGCCAACAGAATTAGGATTAGATGAGGGTTCAAAAATACTTTTATTTAATGATGGCGAGATAACAGGACGCTTTGCAGGTGCAAGAGTTATAATTGGAGAACATAATGTAGATGAAGGACAATTTGCCGGCATTGCTAGGGAGGCAGTATTTAATACAAGGTATAAGAAATTATATCATGCTCAAGTAGTAATTGGACTTGACAAAGATTTTATGGTAAAAGCACATTTATTAATACCACAAGGATATGAAAATACAATGTATAGTTGGATGCTAAACTTCCAGTATATGACAGAGGAATATATTAAGATGTACAAGGACTCTATTAAATTACCAGAGGGTGATATCTATATTTTATCTGACCCAGAATACTATCCACCCACACATCCAAATGGACTAGCATTATTCGATCCCCAACATAACTGTGCATTACTATGTGGGATGAAGTATTTTGGAGAGCATAAAAAAGGAACATTAACATTAGCTTGGGGTATAGCAAATAGAAATGGATTTGCATCCTGTCATGGTGGAATAAAGAGATATAATTTCCCAGGGAATGAAAAATATACAATAGGTGTATTTGGCTTATCTGGTTCAGGGAAATCTACCCTTACCCATGATAAACATGATGGAAAATATGATATAACAATTCTTCATGATGATGCTTATGTAATATCAACTGAAGATGGCTCTTCAGTAGCTTTAGAGCCTTCATATTTTGATAAAACCCAAGATTATCCAACAAACCATCCATCAAATAAATATTTGATTACAGTACAAAACTGTGGAATAACCATGGATGATGAGGGAAATAAGGTAATAGTAACAGAGGATATAAGAAATGGTAATGGTAGAGCTGTTAAATCTAAACTATGGGCTGAGAATAGGGTAAATAAAATAGATGAGCCAGTGGATTCAATTGCATGGTTGATGAAGGATGCTGTTATTCCTCCAGTAATTAAAATAAACAACCCTATACTTGCTTCAACAATGGGTGCTACCCTTGCAACTAAAAGATCTACAGCAGAAAGGCTTGCTAATGGTGTAGATATGAATGCGCTAGTTATAGAGCCATATGCTAATCCATTTAGAACTTATCCACTTGCCAATGATTATGAGAAGTTTAAGGAGTTATTTGCTAATAGAAATGTAGAATGTTATATATTTAATACTGGACATTTCTTAGATAAAAAGATTCCAAAAGAAGTTACATTGAAAATATTAGAAGATATCGTAACTAAAAAGGCTAAGTTCAAACAATTAGGTAATTTCTCAGATATCGAATTTATGGCAATAGAAGGTTTTGTTCCAGATATAGCTAATATTGAATATCAGAAGATGTGGCTTAGTAGCATTGATTATAGAAAAGAGTTTTTATTGAATATGGAAACTTTTAAGGGTGGAAGAGACAAATTACCTAAGGAAGCTTTAGAGGTACTAGAGAAATTAGAAAAAGAAATCTATGATTAATGGTTAATCTAAGGGCGAACATTGTTCGCCCTTTAAAAATTTATTAAAACTATTGAGATAAAATATTGTTATTGTGATAAAATAAGAGTAGAATGAAATACGGAGGAAGTGAAATATGATTAAGCTTGGTAAAGTACAAAAACTAATAATTAAAAGATTTACCTCTGTAGGAGCTTATTTAAATGTAAGCCAAGATGCAGAGGATGATATACTACTTCCTAAATCTCAAGTACCTAAAGGTTTAAAAGCAGGAGATGAGATAGAGGTAATGGTATATAATGATTCAAAGGATAGAATTATAGCTACAACTAATAGAGCCAAATTACAAGTTGGGGAATTAGGCCATCTTATGGTAATTAGTCAAACAAAGATAGGTTCATTTCTAGATTGGGGATTAGAAAAAGATTTGTTTTTACCTTTTAGTGAGACTGTTGGTTCGATTGAAAGGGGAAAAACATATCTAGTAGGTGCTTATGTAGATAAATCTAATAGAATATGTGCAACTATGAAGGTTAAAGATATGCTAAGTACAGATTCACCATATAAGGAAAATGACAGAGCAAAGGGGACAATTTACAGCATTAATAGAGATATTGGAGCTTTTGTAGCAGTTGATGATAAGTATGATGGATTGATTCCAAAAAAAGAATTGTTTGGAGTTTATGAAGTTGGAGATATTATAGAAGTAAGAATTTCTAGAGTAAAAGAAGATGGAAGGTTAGATTTAAGCCTTAGAGACAGAGTTCATATTCAAATGGACGAGGATGCAAAGATAATTCTATCAAGATTAAAAGAAAAGGGTGGATTTTTACCATTAGGTGATAATAGCCCTCCAGAAGCCATAAAAAAAGAATTAAAAATGAGTAAATCAGGATTTAAAAGAGCATTAGGTAAGTTATATAAGGAAGGTATTATTACAATACAAGGGAATGAAATTAGACTAAAATAGCAAAAGAATAGGAGACGATTTAATTGGTAAAGACAATAAAGATTAATTTTGACACAGTAGAAATGATGCTTTATTTTTGGCAATCAATTGCAGAAAGGGATAAGGTAGCAGAATCCTTTATGATAGAAGTAGCTGCTAAAGAAGAAATGAAATACTTATATGGTCCTGATTTTAATGAAGAATCTGTAAGAAAGGTATTATCAGCAATATCAAATAGAGAACTTCTAAACAATTCAACAAAACAAGAAAGAAAATTTTGGAATAACAATATGTGGATGTTAGAAGACCTAGGAAATATGAATAATATGGTTAAACCTGTAAAAACATTAAACCTAGATGATGTAAAAGGAAAATTAAGCGGGGAAACAAAATATGAAGATTTAGAAGTAATTTTCATACCAGGTCATGAAGCAGAATATTATATAGATGATAATAAACTAGTGATTAACTTCTTTAGATTAATGGTAGACTTTATGGATGAAACTAAAGTAAATATATCAGGAAAACCACTTAAGGAATATGTAGAAGAAAAATTATTTGAGATTGTAAAATAAATCCTTTGCAGTAGTTATAGAATAGTTATATAAATACCCTTTATTTAAAGGGTATTTATATTTTAAAAGGGTATATACTACAAAAAAAGTAGTCATGCTATAGGAGGTTTAAATGGATAGGATTGTAGGAGATATCATAAAAGGAGAAATAATTGATTTTACCCATGAAGGTAATGGAGTATTGAAGATTGATAACTTCACTGTCTTTGTCACTGGAGGATTGATTGGTGATAAGGTAGTTGCAAGAATAGATGAAATTAAAAAGAATTTTGCCATAGGCTCAGTAGTTAATATTACTGAGCCTTCAAAGGATAGAGTAGCATTAAGTTTTGATATAACAGAGGCAAGGGGAGGAATACCTTTTGTTGAATATAAATATTCTAAGCAGCTGGAATGGAAAAAGAATAAGGTGAAGATGGACGTTGCTAAAATAGCAGGGTTAGCAGATGTAGAGGTTAAAGATACTATAGGTATGGATGAGCCATTTAGATATAGAAATCATGTGCAAGTACCAGTAGGAGAGAAGAATGGAAAGACTGTTATAGGATTCTATGAAACAAATAGCAATGATGTAGTAGATATGGAAGGCAGTATTCTTCAACCTGAAATAGGAGATAGGATAATAAAGAGAATTAGAACTTGGATAGATAAATATAATATTAAGGCCTATGATAAAAAAGCTAAAAAAGGAACAG
>CAYMGW010000011.1:2850-14508 GCA_964390085.1 uncultured Tissierella sp. | reverse complement strand
TATTATGAAAGGTATTGTAGATTTAAACTCCGATATTGGTGAGAGTTTTGGTTCATATAATTTAGGTATGGATGAAGAAATAATTAAATATGTGACTTCTGTAAATATTGCTTGTGGTTGGCATGCAGGGGATCCTCTTATTATGGACCATACTGTGAGAGAGGCTATGAATAATAATGTAGCCATAGGAGCTCATCCTGGTTATCCTGATTTGATGGGTTTTGGTAGAAGAAATATGGATGTCAGCCCAAAAGAAGCTAGGGCATATATGATTTATCAGTTAGGAGCATTAAGTGCCTTTGCTAAGGCCAATGGTGGCAAGCTTCAACATATGAAACTTCATGGAGCCTTTTATAATACAGCTTCTGTTAAACCAGAGATAGCTGAGGAAATTATAAATGGTATTTTAGATGTGAATAAGGATATTATACTTCTTGCCCTAAGTGGTAGTTATATTGCTAAAGTTACTCAGGAAAAAGGACTAAGAGTTGCCCAGGAAGTATTTGCTGATAGGGGTTATAATGATGATGGTACTTTGGTCAATAGGAAACTACCTGGTGCTTTTATTCATGATAAGGAAGAGGCTCTTAGAAGAATAAAAAAGATGGTTTTAGAAGGAAAGGTAATTACAATAAGTGGCAAGGAAATACCTATAATTGCTAACTCTATATGTGTTCATGGAGATAATCCTAAGGCTGTTGAATTTGTAAAATATATTAGAGAAGGTTTACTTAGAGATGGGGTTCAAGTTAAGAGTTTAGGAGAATTTATATAAAAGCTGGTGGAAATTATGGTGTATAGTGGAAAGTACATTATTTCAGGTGATAGGGCTGTAATAATTGAGTTTGGAAATAGTATTAGTCCAGAAATTAATGCTAAGGTTCATAATATGGTTAAGATTATAGAAAAATCAAATATAATAGGAATTATTGATATAATTCCTACTTATAGATCCATAGAGATAATCTATGACCCTATGGTAGTTGACTATGAGGTTTTCGTTAATAGTCTGAAAAAAATAGAAGAATCTTTAGATGAAGAAGATTTGGAGCAAACTAGAATTGTTGAAATTCCTACTGTTTATGGTGGTGAATATGGTCCTGATATTGAATTTGTAGCAAAGCATAATAATCTCAGTGTAGAGGAAGTCATTAAAATACATAGTTCTCTAGATTATCTTGTATATATGTTAGGATTTACTCCTGGATTTGGATACTTAGGTGGAATGGATGAAAGAATAGAGACTCCAAGACTTCAAATTCCAAGGACTAAAATACCAGCTGGCTCTGTTGGTATAGCGGGGAAACAAACGGGAATTTATCCTATTGATAGTCCTGGAGGATGGCAGCTTATTGGATGTACTCCCTTAAAGCTTTATGATCCTTTATTGAATCCTCCTGTATTATTAAATGCAGGAGATTATGTGAGATTTGTCCCTATTGGGGAAGAAGAGTATTTTAAGATAGAGGATTTAATTAGGAAGAATCAATACAAGGTAAATATTATTATTAAAGAAGGTAAGAACCATGGCAAAGATTAAGATTATAAAACCAGGACTTTTCACCACTATTCAAGATAAAGGTAGATGGGGATATGAAAGATTTGGCATACCTGTAGCTGGAACTATGGACGATTTTTCTACTAGAGTTGCTAATATTTTAGTGGGAAATGATGAATATTCAGCAGTTCTTGAAAGTACTTTTTTAGGACCAGAGATTGTTTTTGATTGTGATGAAATCATTAGCATCACTGGCGCAAATATGGCTCCAAGGATTAATGGAGAATCTGTGCCTATGTGGACTAGTCTTTTGGTAAAAGAGGGAGATAGTCTTAGTTTTTCTGGGTTAATTAGTGGTTTAAGATCTTATATTGCCTTTAGTAGAGGATTAGATGTGCCTGAGATAATGGGAAGTAAATCTACTTTTACTAGGGGAAAATTAGGAGGGTATGAAGGAAGAAAACTAGCTAATGGAGATGAAATTAAATTAGGCATTAGGGAATTGCCAAATTCAGGTGGCTATCTGGCATCAAAATTTATACCTACATATAATAAAGAAGAAACTATTAGAGTGATTATGGGACCTCAAGACAATTATTTTACCAGTGATGCCATAGAGACTTTCTTGGGTTCACAATATACTATTACTTCTGAGGCTGATAGAATGGGTTATAGATTAGATGGACCAAAGATTATTCACAAAGATGGGGCGGATATTATTTCTGATGGTATGGTCTTTGGTTCAATACAGGCTCCGGGTCATGGCTCTCCAATAATTATGATGGCTGATAGGGCTACTACTGGAGGATATACTAAAATTGCAACAGTAATCACTCCGGATTTGCCCAAATTAGCCCAGATGGGACCAGGAAATTCAGTAAATTTTAATAGGATATCACTTAAGGAAGCCCATGAAATTTACAGAGAATATGAAAATAAAATTAAGAGGATTAAAGATATAATAAATAGTAATAGATTTGAATTTCGTAGAATAAGAAAGTTTAATCTTAAAGTAGATGGAATAAGCTATAAGATTGATGTGAGGGAGATAAATTAAAATACATAGAAAGGTTGTGATAAGCTTGAAAGTACTAGTTACAGGATTCGAGCCATTTGGAGGAGAAGAAATAAACCCTGCCCTTGAAGCAGTTAAAATGCTAAAAGATGAGATAGCAGGGGCTAAGATAGTTAAATTAGAATTGCCTACTGTATTTGTAAAATCCAGAGAAAAGCTGGAAGCAGCATTAGAGAAGGAAAAACCAGATATAGTTATTTGTGTTGGACAAGCAGGTGGAATGGATAAAATAAGTATAGAAAGAGTAGCTATAAATATTGATGATGCAGGCATACCAGATAATGAAGGAAATCAACCTGTAGATAAGGCCATATTTGAAGGTGGAGATACAGCTTATTTTTCAAAATTACCAATAAAGGAAATAGTAAGTAGATTGAAGGAAAATAAAATTCCTGCAGAAATATCTAATTCAGCAGGCACTTATGTATGTAATCATGTTATGTATAGTTTGCTTTATAATATAGATAAAAAATATCCAAATATGAAAGGTGGATTCATACATATACCATATATTCCAGAACAGGTTATAGATAAGAGAATGGCACCTAGTATGTCATTGGACTATATTGTAAAGGGACTTACTATTGCAATTGAAGTTAGTATGAGGAGTTAAATCCATCGAATAAAATAGCCATTATTAGTCTATAATAGAATTAGGATATATGGGAGGTAATGTAATGGATAAGAAAAATAAACTTGACGAAGTAGATTTAGCTAAGGTCACTGATAATGAGTTAAAAGAGATACAAAAACTTGAACAACAATTAGGTGGTAAATATTATATTATTGCATTTGAGAAGTAGAAAATATTTAAAAGCAAAAAACATCTCCTAGCAAAATTTAACTAGAAGATGTTTTTTATTATTTTATTTTCACACCAAAAATTTTACCACCCCTTGTGGCTACTACTATATAATCTTCAAATATAGCAGGGGAGCTTTCAATATTTGCTCCTAAATTAATTTTATCTAATACACTACCTGTAGATGCATGTTTCCTATGGAATCGCATTGGATAATATAGCCTTTACCACTTGTATTATAAAAATCTACAGGAGAAGACCAAGCGTAATTAGGCATTTCCCATCTCCAAATCTCATCTCCATTGGTCTTATCTAATGCAACAATTAAGCCGCCATATAAAGTCTTATACCTAGCTAAGGTGAAAATTACCATATTATTTAAATCATTTTTACCAATAATATTGGTTGCAAGAGTTCCGCCGTTATTTGGTTTATCGCCTAATATTGATTGGCATTCATAATATTTTGTCCAAGAGACCTCACCAGTTAAGCCATTTATCTTTCTGATTATGGCATTTCCTCTAGTACCTTGCTTATCTACTTCTGTTCCTGTATAAAGGTAGGGAATATTATTTTCCACTTCTATTGTAATAGTTGCATCAGTATCATCTGATTTCTCTAAAGCCCATACTGGCTTCATATTTGTTATATCTATACATTGAATACTTCCACCGTTATCACTAAAAAAGGCTAAATTCTTATAAATTGCTACTGAATTTTCTATACCTTGATATTGATTGCCTTTAATTTTATATCTATATTTGATAATTTCTGGATTAATGTTAATGCTTTTATTTTCTATATCAAACTTAGTATTTAATTTTATATTATAAAATAGTCCATTTTCTCCACCAATAAACAAAGTATCTGTATTAGCATTGATAATGGCAGAGCTGTCAAAGGCTGCCCAGCTCCTATAAGCAAAGGAATCCCTGCCTTGTATAAAGTAAAGCTCTTTACCATCAATTAGGCTAAAGATTCTATATCCAAATTTTCCGCTTTCATTTATTCCATCTCCTACATACAAAAGAGGGTACTCTCTAGGATCAATAGATATACTGCCTTTTATTGGATTTTTAATGGGAATTGGTTTTCTAGACTGCTTGCCTGTATGTAGCTCAAAGAAATACACATTACCACCTAAAGAACCATAAATGACTTCAGTAAATCCATCTTGATTTTTAAACTCTTCTTCTATATTCATTATCTCTCTTATTTCTGGTGACCACCTTACGATTACGGGTTGTCCTGTCCAACCTGCGCCACCACCCCACGTGCTTGTAGTTGTGGTGAACTCCCAGATTTTCTCAAGCTTTTCATTTTGAATATTACTAATACCATAGGAAGGTGTATTTCTAAAATTATTTCCTCTAAAGGTAATGACTCCTTCCATATCTGTATATTTTTCAGGAAAAACTTGATTTAAGTTGGAGTCAGTTTCTTTTATAATTTCATCATCATAGTGTATTGAATATTCTAAAATCTCTGTATTAACTATTTCAGGGACGATAGGAGTTAAATCTAGTTCGTATGCTGTATTATTTTTATAGCTTACCCATTCTTCATAGAGATGGTTTTCTTCTGTAAATTTAATTACTGCAGTGTATTTTGATTCAATAGAAATATTATCTTCTTTATGTACACTAAAATTAACTAATGCTGATACTCCTAGGAATAGGGCAATTGTTATAATATATTTTTTCATTAAAATCACAGCACCTTCATAATATTTTCAGTCATATATTGACTTGTATTATGTTTATACTTGTAAAGAAAATATTATGAGTCATTTTTTGGTAATTGGTATATTTTAACGGAAAAGTTACTATATATTGCAATAGAGGTAATTAGATATAGGAGGGGAAAGTAATGAGAGGAAAAAAGAATAAAAAGTTGTTATTACTTATTGTAGCCATTTTAGTAGTTAGGTCATCTACAGTATCTGCAGCACCAAATAATCTTACTACCTTAAAGGGATGGTTTACGGATATTAAGATTTTCAGTAATGGTCAGCAAGTGAAGTTAGACACTAAGCCTTTAGTTATTAATAATACTACCTATGTTCCTATAAGGGCTTTGAATAATGTATTAAACAAGGAAATTGAGTGGAAACAAGATACTTTTAGTATCTATATTAATGACAAGCCAGATGCAAATTATAATTATGTATTGATGCAATTGTTTGAGAAACAAGATCAAATCACTAAATTGGAAGTGAAGATAAAAGAATTGGAAAATCAATTAGAAGAAGCTAAATCAACTAAGATATCTAGTTTATCCGATATGCAAAAATATTTAAATAAAGAATATGGAGCATATGAAAAAATTGGATTTGATATCATTTTATCTGGAAGTGCGAAGAGTATAACTGTAAAAATCTATATAGATGAAAGGGATAATTCTAAGTGGAATTTATTTTCTAAATACTCATCAGACGTTAAATCTTATGTCAAAAATGTAGTAACTGATATAAAAAAGAATTTCCCTAATGCAACAGTAACTGGATATATTGAAAATGATTATACAGGGAGAACAGTAGTAAAATTCAATCTTGATTCAAAAGGGAAATTAACGGTAGATACAAGTTATAGTGGAAGTAGTAGTGGTAGATATAGTTTACGGGATATGCAAAATTATTTAAATGATCATTATTACTATGAATATGGTGCATATTTTGAATATGAAGCATATGGAGATAAAGATGAAGTTGATATAATAGCATATGTTACTAAAAGTGATTGGAATTACTTAACTTCCAGTGAAGTAAACTCATTTTTAAAAGCTATTTATAGTGCGGTTGAGTATGACTTTCCATATGCTGATATATATATAGAAGTTAGGGATTATCAAGATAATAGATTAGACTACTATGATTACTAATTAAAAAGGGGGCATAAGTCCCCTTTCCTATTTTCCAAATTCTCCAATCTCCATACAAAAAAATATATATTTCCCGGGAAAAGTACAAAAACTTACAAAATGCAAAAAACAAAGTTTTTATTTAAACCTACCATTACCTTCTAGGTTGCCGTAGTTTAAATCATCTCTTACCATGAGTACCACAGTGGGTTTGTGTAGATCAATATATTCATATAAATTCATTTCCTTATAATGTCTTAGATCTAGGATTCTTGTCTCATTGAAATGATAGTATAGTAAAGGCTCCAGTGCATTGGTAAAGGAATCGCCGAATATAAGTAAGTTTGGCAGTTCTTCTCTATTGGTGTCTATGATTATTTCCTTATGGTCCCCTCCCATGTATACACTATAGGAAGGTCGTGTATTGTCATTGCTAATATAATATAATGTAGGGTCCAAAACTCCATCTATATATTTTTTATATTCTATAGCAGCTTTTGGATAGGCAATGGATACTTTTTCATCTGTTTGATGAAGAAAGTAAAGCTGCCTATTTCGACTACCGAGTATTGGATTTTTTAGGGTAACTATATCTAATTCCTTTAGAGATAGAGGTTCTCTAATATTTAAATTTAGGTCATTCTTCAACCTATTTATAATCTCTACATAGGTTCTATATGAACCATTAAAACTAAAATGATGATCAGTTTTTAAATAATATTTTTTGTCTGGTTCCTTTCTAAAGACTTCACTCATATTGATATAATTAATATTGTTTTCTTCTAAAGAATTTAACATTTCAGCTTCATTTTTAATGAAATACTCTTCTTTATTTTCGAAATAACTTTGATATCTTGATTTAAAGAAAGAAGATTGACCGGGTAGACCTATAAAATAAAGCTCTCCGCCGTTGGCTTTAATATGGTCTTTTAGTTCCTTCATATTTTCTGTCATTGAGGTTAAATTATTTAAGTAATCACTTAGATTATTAGAGAGTTCCTCATTATAATAAGGCAGTAAGGTATCTTCTTTTCCTATGACTATATTATTTATCTTATGTTTACCTAAGACTTTCATATTAAGTAAAGTATATGATTTTATTAGATAATCCCTACCTACTATATGATCTGATATATAGTTTTCCCATTCATGGAAATATTCTCCTCTTAGGAGTCTTTCATTGCTATACTGAGGAAATGGAGCCAATGTTCTATTTTCGATATTAGATACATTGACATCATGTCTTAATGCTGTAAGTATGGGAATGGTAAAGATTAATAGTATAAATATTATTATAATTTTATATTTTAGTATTCTTTTCATTGACTTTTCTCCTTAGGGTGAAATCATATTAATTATATATTAAGGAACGTAAAATTGCTAGTGTAAGTATATTTGAGTTAGCATATAGTGTACAGGGAAATATATATATAAAATAAAAGATAAGTGGATAAGGTGATCACCTTATCCACTTATCTTTCACTTTGTTGACGCTATAGTTTTAGATAATTCAATGATACTTTCTGATAGCTGATTTAGTTTTCCTTCTATTCTAACTAACAGATATATGGATAGAACTATTGGAAAACCAAGATTAGCTATACCTGAATATATCTCATCCATTTAATCACCTCCGTTGCGCCAGGAGAACCGCCTGTGCCCTTGCTCTTGGGCGCCCCCTGGCGCATTAAACAATAAAGGGGACAAAGCTGTCCCCTTTAATTAGATAGTTAATTTATTTACTGTTGTTGTTATGATTCTAGCATCATTAGCCTTTACTAGGTCTAACATTTTAGAATCGAATACATTGGAAGCTACTATGTCAGCCATGGCTTGGGATACTTCCTCAGGAGTTATATCTGCTCTAGGCTCATCTATACTGATTACAAACTTTTTGTTAGCTTCGTCTAGAAACTCCATTTCCAATTTAGTTTTTTCCATTTGCTCACCACCTTTCATAAAACTAAGACTTCACCCAAAACTATTTACTTTTCACTGCTTTTAAACTACTCTTCAATCAAGCTAGTAGTTTCAATCCTTTGCACTTTCAATAAAGATCTCTCCTGTAGACCTGCTATAGCTTTAGCTGTAGCGTGTAGATTTAGATCATCAGCTGTAGTCTTTATTTGTGAAAAGGTTTTTGGGTGGATTTTTTGTTTTCCATTTACTATTCCACCGTTAAGCTCAAGTCTTAGTGCTAATTTTTCCTTCACAGTTTCAATTGCCATATTATCACCTCCTCCTTACATTAATTAGATAGAATTAGGAGGGATAATTTACTATGGAGAATTAAAAAAAGAGTAGAAGGTATATAGTTACCTCCTACTCCGATTTTAAAATCCCTTTAAGAAACAGTTCAGTATAAAAGTTCATTTTTATTTTAAGTTTTTCATTTTCGTCAGTTATATTGTTTTCTCGAAAATATATTAATATATTGAACATTGATGTAGTATAAATATGGAAAATAAAATCTACATCTACATTGTCTCGTAGCTTGCCAGAATTCTTAAGTTCTATAAGCTCGTCCAATACATTGCTATTTAACTCCTTACTGTACTTACCAAAATAAAACTTCATCATAACTTCTACAGGTACTCTATACCAAGTACGATTAAATTTTATTTCTTCTGGAGTGCAGATTTCCTCTATGGGAATTACATCATTATTTATTAAAAAGTACCCTGTTTTTTCTTTTTCCTTATCGTATATCTTTTTCTCAATATTACTCATTAAATATAGGTAAAGATCGTCTTTATCATCAAAATATTTATAAAAGCTACCTATTGAAATTTCAGCTTTGCTTGTTATACTCCTAATACTTACTTTTTCATAGTCTTCTTTAGTAAATATTTCATAAGCTGCAAGAATTATTTTTTCTTTTTTCTCAGAGGGTAAGTTAAAAAACGTTTGCTTAGGCATGTTTTCCTCCTTTAGTCAATAAAAGTCTACTATTCAATTATCATTATAACAGATTATTCAGAAAAACAAAGAAAAAATTCCTTAGAGAATCTAAAAAACTTAGAAAACAGAAAATTTTCAAAAAAATATTGACACCAAAACTTTATTGTATTATCATGATAATATGGTCTAAAAAGTGAACAGGTTCACCATTCAACATTAAAGCGTTACATTATAAAAGAATTAGGAGGGAGTTAGGTGAAAAAGTACATAGGGAAAAGAATTCTAACAGGGTTGTTAACAATTCTTATAGTTTTTTCTATTAATTTTATAATTATTAGATTGGCACCTGGAGATCCTATAAAGACTCTTATGGGAAAGGAAACGGATGACCCAGCATTACGAGCTGCATTAGAACAAAAATATGGTTTGGACAAGCCCTTACCTGCTCAGTTTGTTGTATATTTAAAGACAGCTTTAACTGGGGATTTAGGTACATCTATTATTTACAATAGGCCTGTAACAGAAATGATTTCGGAAAAGCTTTCTGCAACTATTTTGCTGGTTTTAACCTCAGGAATATTATCTCTTGTAATAGGAACCTTGATGGGTATTGTGGCAGCAAGAAAAGAAGGGTCAATTATTGATATTATTTTTTCAGGTTTTTCTTATATATTAAATTCTATGCCTTCTTTTTGGCTTGGTCTAATGCTCATTATTATATTCTCATCTATATTGAAGCTACTTCCCACATATGGGATGACGGACGCAAGGGCTTCATATACTGGAATGGCTTATGTGATGGATGTAATAAAGCATATGATACTTCCTGTAGGTACACTTTTGTTAGTGGAAATTCCTCTTTATTTTAGAATTGCGAAGTCATCTATTTTACAAGTTACTAATGAAGATTTTATTCTTACCTTAAGAGCTACAGGTATGAGTGAAAAGAAGATATTTAATAAGTATATATTCAGAAATGCTATTTTACCTACTATTACAATCTTTGGTATATCAATGGCTTATTTGATTACTGGTGTAGCTCTTATAGAAACAGTTTTTGCATGGCCTGGTACTGGTAGGTTGGTACTTACTGCTATTACCCAAAGAGATTATCCTACTTTGATGGGAATATATCTTGTAATGTCAATTTCAGTTGCAATTGTAATGATGATTGTAGACATTGTATATGCAGTATTTGACCCAAGAATTAGGTACTAAGGAGGAGCTATGATGAATGTAAAGAAGATTATCAATAAAACTAAGAATGCGATTATAAATGATAAGCAGCTTATGTTTGGCATTTTGGGTATTATTTTTCTTTTAATAGTTGTTATATTTGCACCAGCTATTGCTAGTCAAGACCCATATTATTTTGGACCAGATATACTAAATAAGGTAAGAGAAAATGGTCATTTTCTTGGAACCAACAAAATGGGTCAAGATGTTTACAGTATGATTGTTTATGGAGCAAGGACTTCTCTTAAGGTAGCAGTTATTTCTGCTTTTATCTCTGGAATTCTAGGGATTATAATTGGAGGAGTCGCAGGTTTCTTTGGTGGAAAAGTGGATCAGGTAGTTTCTGAAATAATTAATATATTTATGATGCTTCCTACCTTCTTTTTAATCTTACTTATAATTGCTTTATTTGGGAACAGCATTATTAATGTAATGATTGTAATAGGGTTTACTACTTGGCCAAGTAATGCGAAGCTCATGAGGGCACAGGCGTTGTCTTTGAGGGAAAGAACTTTTGTAAAGGCTGCCACTGCCATGGGTGAAACTAAAGGACAAATATTATTTAAATATATTATTCCAAATGGCATATTCCCTGTTATAGCTAATACAACTGTTGGAATGTCAAATGCTATATTAACAGAAGCAGGTCTTAGCTTTTTAGGACTAGGTGACCCTAATACTATTAGTTGGGGACAGATGATATATGAGGGGAAACCATATATCACTAGTGCATGGTGGGTAGCAACTTATGCTGGAGTAGCAATTGTAATTACAGTGATTATATTTTATCTCTTAGGTGATGGATTAAACCATGTACTTAATCCTAAGCATATAACTAAAAGGGGTGTTTAAGGATGGATAGTATATTAGATTTAAAGAATTTTAACGTTACTTATGTAAACAAACATAAAAGTGTATATGCTGTAAAGGATATAAGTTTTAAAATTTATAAAGGTGATTCTCTAGGTATTGTTGGTGAATCTGGTTCGGGGAAATCTACTATGGCTATGGCCTTACTTAGACTTTTGCCAGAGAAAAGTACAAAGATTTCAGGAGTTGCTGAATTTACAGGAAGAGATTTAACTAAATTACCTGAAGAAGAGCTTAAAAAGATTAGATGGAAAGAACTGTCAGTAGTTTTTCAGAAATCCATGAATTCTCTATCTCCTGTACATAAAATAGGTACTCAAGTAGAGGATATTTATAAAGTTCATCATCCTAAGGCTACTAAGAAGGAGATATTTGATAGAATTTCATATTTGCTTGAATTAGTTAATTTATCTGGAA
>CAYMGW010000011.1:0-2840 GCA_964390085.1 uncultured Tissierella sp. | reverse complement strand
TATATCCTCATGAATTATCTGGAGGTATGCTTCAAAGGGTTTCCATAGCAATAAGTCTTATTCATAATCCAAAGCTATTAGTAATGGATGAAGCCACTACAGCTTTAGATGTTGTAACTCAAGGGCAGATACTTGATGAAGTTGTAAAGATGGAGAAGGAGCTAGATATGACTAGAATTATGATCACTCATGATATGTCTGTAGTAGCTACTTCTTGTAATAAGGTTGCAATTATGTATGCTGGAGAGCTTATGGAAATAGGATACGTAAAAGATATATTAAAAGAGCCACTACATCCATATACTAAAGGGCTATTATCATCTTTTCCTTCACTTAAGGCAGATAAATCAAAATTAGAGGGAATAGGTGGCTTCTTACCAGACTTATCTAAATTATATGATGGATGTATTTTTGCTCCAAGATGTAAATATGCTAAAGAGAAATGTAGAGTAGACAAGCCTGCTAAATTAGAAATGGAAGATGGAAGAATCTTGAGATGTCATCTATACGGAGGTGAGAAATAGATGGAAAACAATACCCCTTATATAAAAATTAACGATGTATCTATGTGGTATCCCTTAAATCAAGGATTTAAAGGAGGCTTAAAAGAAAAACAATGGGTTAAGGCTGTTGATGGTATATCTTTGGAGCTAGAGAAGGGAGAGGTGCTTGGAGTTATTGGAGAATCTGGATGTGGTAAATCTACTTTAGGCAGAATTCTTGCTAGGCTTGAAAATCCTACTAGAGGGGATGTACTTATTGATAATGTATCTACGGAACAGCTTATGAAAAATAATCCTAAGGATTTTAGAAGATTAGTGCAAATCGTATTTCAAAATCCTTATGATTCCTTTACTCCTAGAGATACTATTGAAAAGATTTTGATGAGGCCTTTAAATATCCATTCTATTGGAAAATCTTTAGATGAAAGAAGAAAAATTTGTTTAGAAACCTTAGAGTCTGGTGGATTACGACCAGCAGAAGATATTATGAAAAGATATCCTCATGAGTTGTCTGGAGGACAGTTACAGAGAATATCCATATTACGTGCTATGCTTCTTAATCCTAAATTTATAATAGCTGATGAGCCTGTATCTATGCTAGATGTGTCAGTAAGGTCTGAAATAATAAACATGCTCCTAAAGCTAAGTAAGGAAAAAGATGCTGCTGTTATTTTTATTAGTCACGATATTGCTTTAACCAGATATATATCTGATAAGATAGCTGTCATGTATTTAGGAAGAATTGTTGAATACGGAGATAGTGATACTTTGGTTAAGAATCCAAAGCATCCATATACTCAAGCTTTGATTTCAAACTGTGGCTCTATTGATCCAGGGGAACTTATGGAAAAGATAAGAATTGAAGGAGAACCACCTACTCCTGTTAATCCAGGGCCAGGTTGTTACTTTGCACCAAGATGTTTCAAAGCTACTGATGAGTGTTTTAAAAAATATCCTTCTACCTATGAAGTTAGGCCAGGTCATAAGGTAGCTTGTGATAGATTATTTTAATTTGACAAGGAGGGTTAATATGAAGAGAAAATTATTTTTAACAACCATAGCTTTAGTTTTAATAGCTGTTATGGTAGTAGGATGCGGTCCTAAATCTACAACTAATACAACACCTGAGGGTCAAACAGGTGAAGAAGGGAAGCAAGGAAAGGAAAAAGTATTAATAGTAAGGGCTACTGGAGATCCAATGTCTTTTAACCCAGATACTTTACCAGATGATAATGCTTATCCTATTGTACAAAATATATACAATAGACTTGTTAATCTAGATGCTAGTAAACAAATAATACCTGATTTAGCTAGTGAGTGGGAGGTAAGTGAGGACGGCAAAGCAATTACTTTTTACTTAAGGAAAGATGCTAAATGGCATGATGGTGAAGGTGTAACTAGTAAGGACGTAAAATATACTTTTGATACAATCAAGGCTAATGAATCTTATTATATGAGTTCAAGATTATCAATAGTTGATTCTATTGAGACACCAGATGATTATACTGTTGTATTTAATATGAATCAAGCAGATGTTTCTTTTATTGCTGATTTAGGCTGGTATGCTACTTTTATATTACCAGAGCACATATATAACAATGGACAATCTTGGGAAGAAAACCCAGCTTCAAAGGATCCTATAGGTTCTGGACCATTTAAGTTCGCTGAGTTCAAGCAAGGTGAAAGTATTACTTTAGTTCCTAATCCTGATTATCATGAAGGTGCTCCAAAATTAGATAAGATAATATTTTCAATTATTCCTGATGATGCTACTGCTGTTCAAGCATTGATCAATGGGGATATAGATGTATATGAAAACGTACCAGCAGCAAATGTAGCTGAGATGGAAGCAAATGAAAATATTAGATTAGCTTTAAATGAATACCCATCTCCTATGAGAATTATATTTAACCTAAAGGATAAGACAATACAGGATGTAAATTTAAGAAGAGCCATAGCTACTGCAATTAATAAGGAAGAAATATCTCAAAAAATTTATAATGGAGTACAAAAACCAGAATATAATATGTATCCTTCATTGATTGAATGGGCTTCAAACAGCGAGCAAACATCTCCTAAATTCAATATTGAAGAGGCTAAGAAGATTTTAGAAGATGCTGGATACAAAAAAGATGCTGATGGATTCTATGTAAGAGGTATTACTATAGATGTATTTGAAGGAGGCGGATATCCAGATGCAGCTAAGTTAATGGAAGCTACTTTAGCTGAAGCTGGTATCGAATTAAAGGTTCAAGTCCATGAGTTCAATGCTTGGTCTGAAAAAGTTGGAACTCAAAGGAATTTTATGCTTGAGTTACAAGGTGGATTTATGGGACC
>CAYMGW010000010.1:2042-14642 GCA_964390085.1 uncultured Tissierella sp. | reverse complement strand
TTATCTTATCATTTTCTGCTTTTCTATTGATTTCTTCAAGCAGTTTTTTGCTTAAATGATTTTGAGTAGGAATAAAAACGGTATGAATTTCTTTTTCTCTCCAAAAATTTTGAAGCTCCGAAATGTTAATTTCTTCATTGGGAAATTCATAAATATAATCTCCAGTATCCATATTCATCAAGGACATTTTTTTGCGCCTAGGATTTTTTGAAAGTCTGACAGGTTTATCTTTGAATTTCATAATCCAAACATGTCGTATATCCTCAAATACTTCTTCTCCCCTTGATTCTTCAATATAATATAATCTTTCATCTTTAGGTTCTTGGGCAATTTCCGTTGTCTCTTTTAGAGATTGAGAAACTTCTTCTCCGTGTTTATCCTCACTTTTCATTGTCCTTCGAAAGAAGACCATACCAACAATAATAACCGCTACGATGGCGATAATTAATGCTATTTGTTTCTTCTTTTCATTATTTCCCATAAGGCACCTCCCTCTGAATATATGTATCCCTGCAAGCTTTTATTAAAGCTTGCAGGGTTCTGTTTCTACTACTCCTTGTTTGGAGTTGCAAAAGGTCCCACGTTGATGGCACATGTCATTGCGCAAGTATCTTGGCATACACTTCCACAACCACTTGAACATTTGTCTCCACACTTGTCACATGCTGATGGTGTAATCGGTGACTTTAAGTTATTCACCTCTTTTAGCTTGCTTTCATAAGCCATAATATCCCCCCTCAAATATTTGGACAAGTATAAGTCAGAGTTGTTACACGTTTTATATCTTCATTAAGCATTTTATCAATATCTTCATTTGTAAAATCTTCAATAATTGAATCAATTTCAATTAATTTTAATTCTTCTCTTTCCAATAAACCTAAATCCATGGTATATCCCCATTGTTCATTTTATTAACAATCCATAGCTTTTTATCATATAACTCTTTCAACAATTGCTTTTTTAATAATACATTCAAAATATAAATCTTTTATCTTATTCTAAGATTATCATTCATACCAAAATATGTCACGGTACTTTTGTGCAACTCGATGTGAATTTTTTAACACACCCTCTAGAACAAATAAAAAAACAGGCTTGTCATTTTAATTTTAACCTGTTTTTCTATAACTTTATTACTCTATTATTCAATAATTTTTTAATATTATTCTCTATAGGTCTTTATATGTATTAGCCCCATTTCGATAGCCTTTAATGTGAGTTCTTGATAATTTGTAATATAAAGCTTTTCATATATGGTAGATATGGCATTTGCTACCGTCCTTACAGATATACCTAGTATTTCTGATACTTCTTTTCTAGTCTTTCCCTCGCAGTATAATCTAATAATTTCTTCTTCTCTTTCAGTTAAGCCATTAGAGCAACTAATTATATTTTTAAAAAATGTCTCCCCTTGCATTACTCTTCTTAGTTTATCCACTAAAGTATCCACGTCTTCATCCTTGCTGATAAATCCTTTTGCCCCTATTCTTTTTGCTTCTCTTTCATAGCCAATTAGATCAAAACCTGTCAGCATTACAATCTTTATTTTAGGATATCTTTGTATTAAATCCTTTGCTATTTCCAAACCACTTTTATTTGATGCTTTTCCCATGTTTATATCCATTAGAATAATATCATACTCTTTTTCTAATATGCTTTCCATAGTTTTAATAGGATCTATGAAAACATCTATTGACTCTATTGAGCTATTCATTTTTAAAGATTCTTTTAAACTTTTTCCTATCATCTTATGATCATCTATTAATAAAAGTTTCATATGTATTTTCTCCTTTAATAGGTATTTGAATATTTATTGTTACTTGATTATTTGAGCTCTCAATCTCTATACATCCTTCCAATTGTTTAACCTCTCTGATAATAGTTTTCAATCCTATGCTCCTATTATATGTGAATTTCTGAGAATCAATTGAGACAACGTCATTTTCAACTGTTAAGTATATAATATGATCCTTTATATTTAAATAAACTATGCCCCTTTCCCCATCTGAATGCTTATAAATATTGGTTACGAGTTCCTTTATCATTCTATATATTAGAATATCGTAAGGAGAGATTAAAAACAATTTCTCATCGCAATAAAAATCAATGCCAATACCCTTATCTTCATATTTAATCTGAAGTGTTCTAATAATATTATAGTAATTTTCCTTCAGTGGAATATCCTGGATTATATTGGGAAAAAGGGTATCAATTTCATTTCTTATAGATTGTATTATAATATCTGCCATTTTTACTACCTCTGCACTATTTGATAATTTATATTTTTGTTTTAATTGATTTTTAATATAAATGGCATCCTGCAATATTTCTTCATGAAGATACTCTGCAATCTTTTCTTTTCCTTCTTGTTCTCTTTTTAGCTGATTTAAATTTCGTACCAATGCACTGTCATCTTCATAATCTGTATTAAATACTGAATTTATTTCATAATTTCTATATTGAATCATATAGCACTCAAAACCTATTATTATAAATATAAGGAGTAAATAGTTGATAATTAGAGAATTAATTCCAACAATATAAAATCCAAATCCGAGAATAAATATAATACTTAGCAAATATTTATTAAAAGTCTTATTTACAATATTTACAAATTCCTTTTTATTGATCTGTAAACTTCTTAATATAATTCCCGCCAAAAATATAGCGGTAATACTTATATAGATATAATAGTCGAAATTTTTCACATTGAATAATCTTGCAATATCCATCACTAGAATTTCGACTAATAGAAAGAATGATAATAAGGAAAAAATAATATAATTGTTTTTAATCTTCTTTCCATATTTATTTAGCCATTTTATATTTAGTAACAATATAATCAATGGAGAAATTAATAATAAAAAAAATAAGCTCTGATACAAAACAAGAAATACTACCTCTTCCACCCATAAACTTACAACCATAGCCATCATATATGCCCTAGTTATTCCTTTTATTATACTAATAGTCTTACTAGAATATTTCTCCAATGCAAAGTCTAAGACAAATGAAAAGAGAAATAATTGTATAAAACTTAATAATAAAGCTATAAATAGACTACTCGGTTGATTAAAATAGATATCACATATCATAAAAATTGAAATTATCAACAACAGGAAATTAAACCTATATATAAGTGGTTTTCTACGGTAATTATATATCTCTATGATGAATGATATTATAGTAAATAAGATGGATAATAATATTATAATGATAGTACCTAAGTCAACATTAGAGGTAGCATAGTATGAAGTAGAAGTAATAAATATAGATACCTGAATTATTAAGATTAAGTGGATAAAGTTATCTTTAATAAAATCAAATAATTTGTTATGTCTCATTATTATCCCTCCTATAAATCTAATATAAGTACTGACGGTAATAAAGAATTACTAGTTCTAAGTAATTGATATCCTATTCCCGACAAACCTGTCATCATGCCTGGTACTTGTACTTCTTGTCCAATTCCACATCTCCATGTATCATCCTTTTCTATTAAAATATTTGAAAGACATATAGTTCTTGCCCAATCTAAATATTTGTCTTCTCTTAAAATTTCATAAGCTAAAAGAAATATATCAAGATTTCCCATGGTCCCATGACACAGACAATCACTTTCATTACTTCCTTTTGATCTTGTTGTCTCTATGGAGAAAGATATATCTTTAGTTAATCTCTCATCTTTGCTAATTCTATATAAGCCTAAACGTGACATTCCAATGCCAGGTGCCCCATGACACCAATTTGATGGATAGAGATTTTCCATGTTTTCATTGGATTTAAAAAACCTTACGTCAACCCAGTTATTCTCATCTTTATTAAAAAGCTTATTCTCATATTCAATTGCATTGACTGCTACTTCATAATATCTGTGATTTTGAGTAACACTATATAATTTCCCCAATGCCAATGAAATTCCAGCGTTACCATGTGCTATTCCTGCCAATATATCCTGGGTTTCCTTACATAGCCAACCATATGCATCATTACTTGAAAATACTGATTATAATAAATATTCTCCACATAAATTAGCAAAGTTATATATCTCCTTATCTTTCAAAATTTCATATAACTCTACAGCTATAATCAAGCAACCTGATAGCCCTTCAACTATATCATAATCTTTTGTTTCCTTTATTAGCATTCTACATTTTAGAATATATTGCTTAGCCTTATGAAGATATTTCATTTCCTCAAGTTGTTTTCCTAGGAATCCATACATATATGCCAAAGAACCTAAACCTGAAAAGGCAGATAAAGATTCTAGCTCTATTTTATTACAACTCATCTCTATTGTATTTAAAATCATATCTAATATATTTTTATATTTGAACTTTTTTGCCATTTTAAATAAGCTAGCAAAAAATATGGCATTTCCAGGCAACCCGCTGTATAGACCTAGATCTTGAGGGCGAAACTGCCAATTTGGAAAATTGTTTTTCACATCTAGCCAATTAATAGTCTTAGTTTTTTCATCTATATTTGCATTGTCTATAAGAGTTTGTGCAATAACTTCAGCTTCTTTTAAAACTATATTGTCATAATCTTTTATCTCACTACTGATACTATTATTTGTTCTTATATCTAATGTATTCCATATCTTTTTTGGAACTGTCATACTTGTCTTTATAAACCAACATTGTTTTTTTAAATCCTCCATTGAAAGAGATCCAATTCTATCTATGACATAATCTATTGGACTTTTTTCAAGTTCAAAACATAAGCTATCACATGAATTATAATCAAATCTACTGTCTTTCTTACCATAAAAGTATGGTATATCTCCATTTAATAAATCATATATTTCAGATTGGACTATTTTATCGTATTTTTCTGATTTATTATTATCTCTTAGCTTATTAAATAAAGAAAGACAAGCATTTTTTGATTCAAGATACTTAGGATTTGTAGATAGGTCTAACAGTTTTGCATATATCTCCGTATCTCTAAAGAGAAATCTTGGCCTTATATCTTTAAATAAATCTCCTTCTTTTAACATATCAATGAGTTCAATCTTATTATTAAATATTGTATAGTAAGCTTCTTGAAATCCTTGAAGGATATTATCAGTATAATCTCTAGATTCTAAATAGGCACTATCAAAGAGACCTCGGTTTGATTTTTCTTCAGTATATTTATCTATTTTAATCAAACCTATTTTATCCGTATATGGATTTATAATTCTTCTCCCAGCATTTTTTATAACTTGGCCTCCATGTCCTGTAATACCTGATACGTCAATAGAACTATGGTTTACTACACCTGGGAATAATTGAGTATCTAATATAGAATTTCCAATCTGTCGAACAATAAAATTACTTGCTTCTTCATAATCCATAGAGTTTATTTGTATATTGTCTGGCTGGAAAATAGTTTCTAAGTCGACAATATAAGGCATGTCACAAGATATAACTAAGTTTTCCATATGTAAATCAGATACTCGAAACACATAAGCTAAACAAGATAATATTCCTAATCGAAAATATAGTATATTAATATCATCTAAGTTTTTACATGGCTTGACTTCTACCTTTTCTTGAAACCCATAATTTCCGCAATTTAATGTATTTGTTCCTTTTAAATCTAGGCTTCCGTTTTTTCCCTTAATCCACTCTAATAATTTATTCCATTCAGTATCGTTTCTTAGTGAATGAGGCTTATATATTAATTGTTCTTTTTCATATTGAATTTCTAGCACACTTTTAGAACCAGCATGAAAATCACCTAGAATACGATTGACTTTTATTAAATTACCTTTTATATTAAAATTATCTACAATAATATTATAATTCTTGTTTTCATTTAAGATGAAGGAGTCAAAAAATGCTTTCACATTTGATAGTAACTTTGATAGTAATTCTTCAAACTCAGGGAAAAGAAATAACACATCCTTTTCATATCTTTCACTTTTTGCTAATTCTACAAAGTGTATATATCTCTCTTCACTAGTATCTCCTTCAAGAATATTGTTAACTCTATAAATATGTAACATATATAGTGATACTTTTTGCAATCTGTTACTTAGCATATCTAGGATTAAATTTCTTATGGATTCACTGTACAATGAGCTATCCTTGTTATCTAAGCCCATAAATTCATATCCTTTTGTTAATCTGCTCGCAAAGTTTTTAAATAATCCATTTGTCCTCTTCCTTTATTTTTAATCTATCCATACACTATCGATTAATTTATTATGCAATTAAATATTAACTACATAAAAAGTGTATTAATATAAATTTTACCATAACTCTAACGTTAATATAAGGTTAAAGGTCTTTTATCCCACGTTTTAAATCAAAAAAGAACCCATCACGAGTTCTTTAATATTATCTAACCGACTTCAACCTTGCTATATCTCTCCAATTCTCTGCTGTATTTATCTCTATTCTATTTATTGAATTTTTTAATTCTTCTATTTGTCTAGTAAAATCAAAATGTCTATCTGAGTTATTGGTGTCCAACTCATGTATATATTCCTGAATTTTAATGAAGTTTTCTTTTGTTTCATGTCTAAACTCTATTAAATCAGCAGTTTGTCCTATTACACCATCTAATTTTATAATAATTTCTTTTTGTCCTTCTTCTAAGCCTTTCTGTCCTAATTCTAGATTCTTTTGTCCATTTTCTAGACTTTCTAATTTCTCCAACACTAATCTTTGAAATTCTTCAGTAGTCATCGACACAAACCTCCCCAATCCTTATCTCTCATTATATCCCTAAATATAATTATATATTAACAATAATTATTATACAATGAAACTTTATTCTATAATTCAACTTTAATTTTCCAATTATAATACTCATTGTTTATGTTCATTTCCAATGCTATAATAAGAGTAAATTATATGATTTAAGGAGGTTTTTATGAAACTAAATTACAGAAGGACCTTTTTTATAGGACTAGCATTTTTATCTATTTCTGCATTTTGGCAATTATATGATAATATTATACCGCTTATTTTACAAAACACCTTTGGAATAGGTGAAACCATGACAGGAACCATAATGGCTATGGACAATATCTTAGCTTTATTTTTACTTCCTATATTTGGTACTTTATCTGATAGAATAAATACTAGGTTTGGAAGAAGGACTCCTTTTATTGTTATAGGTACAGTTATAGCAGTTACTTCTATGATGCTAATTCCTATAGCTGATAATAATAAAAACTTCATATTATTTTTTATATCTTTAGGTGCAGTATTGCTTTCTATGAGTATTTATCGTTCACCAGCAGTTGCCCTAATGCCTGATCTTACACCTAAGCCTCTTAGAAGTAAGGCAAATTCAATAATTAATCTTATGGGTGCAGTAGGAGCTATTTTTACACTTGCAGTGATTAGTAAATTGATTCCAAAAGAAGTTTCTCCTAATTATACAAATGTCTTTTTATCAGTTGCCGTTTTGATGGTAGTTGCAGTTAGTATTCTTGTAATTGCCATTAAAGAAAATAAATTAGCAAAGGAAGTAGCAGATACTTATTACTCTCAAGATGAAGAATCGCATTTAGATACTCTAAGTGAAAATACAACCATGGATAAGGATGTTAAGCGAAGCTTGAACTTTATACTTGCATCAATATTTTTATGGTTTACAGCTTATAATGCTGTTACTACAGCATTCTCTAGATATGCCACAAAAGTTTGGAACTTACAGGGTGGTGGTTTTGCAAATGCACTAATAATTGCAACAGGGGCTGCAATTCTTTCTTATATACCAATAGGAATTATATCTAGTAGTATAGGAAGAAAGAAAACCATTATTGGTGGTATTATAATGATGAGTATTTCATATTTTTGTGGATTTTTATTTATTAACTATTCCCCTTTAATTAATATAGTATTTGCATTTACAGGTATTGGCTGGGCTGCTATTAATGTAAATTCATATCCTATGGTTGTGGAAATGAGTCGCAGCTCCGATGTAGGAAAATATACTGGTTTATATTATACATTCTCTATGGCTGCACAGATTTTTACTCCAATATTATCTGGATTTTTATTAGAAAATATATCTTATAGAACCTTGTTCCCTTATTCTGTTGTATTTTCTTTATTATCCTTGGGTACAATGTTAATGGTAAGACATGGAGATTCTAAGCCACCAAAGAAAAAAAGTACTTTGGAGCATTTTGATGTAGAAGATTAGTCTGTAAGGAGGTCATTTAATGTTTTTTTATATACTTGGAATTATTCTTACGGTAATTATTCTTTACCTTATTGCTATTATGCCGAAAATATTAAATAGACCTGACTTAAGCTTATTTAATGAAAGGCATTATGCTCATAGGGGATTTCATAAGGAGAAATCTATTGCTCCTGAAAATTCCATGGCCGCCTTTCGCTTAGCAATCCAGCATGGGTTTGGAATTGAGTTTGATGTGCAGTTATCAAAAGATGGTATTCCCGTTGTATTTCATGATTTTAGTTTAAAGAGAGTCTGTGGTATAGATAAAAACGTAAATGAATTAACATTCCAAGAATTAAGAGAACTCACTTTATTTGATTCCAAGGAAAAGATTCCACATTTACAGGAAGTAATCGATTTAGTTAACAGGCAAGTACCTTTGATTGTGGAGCTCAAATCTAAGTCTAATGATGTTTCAGTATGTTCTGTAGTTGCGTCCATTTTAGATAATTATAAAGGGGTATATTGTATAGAATCCTTCAATCCCCTAGTTGTACTTTGGTATAAAAAAAATAGGCCCCAGGTTATTAGAGGGCAACTTTCTACAAATTATCTAAAGAATGATACGAAACAAAATAAAATATTCTCATTTTTGTTACAGAATTTATTGTTTAACTTTATTACTAAGCCTAACTTTATTTCCTATAATTACAAATACCATGACAATTTTTCATTGGTCTTATGTAAGAAGCTTTACAAGATTACAACAATAGCTTATACTATTCCATCAAAAATAGAGTTAGATAATTACTTTAAAAGTTTTGATTTGTTTATTTTTGAGAATTTCATACCAGATTACTCAATATATTAAAATAGCTATGGATTTAACCATAGCTATTTTAATATATTTATGCAAGGCCTGATAATAACTTCCCGATTAAAAATGCTGCTATAGCTGCGACTCCTCCAACTATAAGCATTTCTAACCCTGACTTGAACCAATTTTTTTCTGTTACTTTGACTTTTAAGGCACCTAAAACAAAGAGAATAATCCCAGTTAATATACAAGCCAATATAAATGTAAGCTCTTTCATTCCTGGTATAAAAGTAGATACTACATAGGCTATTAAAGGAATAAAGCCAAAAATCAAAAATGAAAAAAAAGTAACTAAAGCATTTTTAATAGGAGATTCATCATCTTCTAAAATTCCCAATTCTTCCACCATCATTACGCTAATCCATGTTTCCTTATGTTTTGAGAATATATCGGTTATTTTGCGGGCATCCTCTTCACTCATGCCCTTTGCAGTATAAAGTTCTATCATTTCCTGCTTTTCTCCCTCGGGATAATGCTCTACTTCCCATGTTTCTCTTTCCCTTTCCTTCTGACTATATTCAATTTCTGCTTTTGTAGATAGATAATCACCAATTGCCATAGATAAACCATCAGCTATTAAATTAGCAAATCCCATTATAAGCACTATCCCTCCGCTAAGAGAAGCCCCTGCGACACCTGCAACTACAGCAAATGTAGTAATTATACCATCCAGTCCTCCATAAACAAGACTTTTAATATATTTTCCTTCACCAGCATTATGGGGTTCTCTTTTATTTTTATGTGCATCTATTGCTCCTTCAATATCATTGTTTTTAAAAGCTTCTTTTGCTTTATCTAAATTTCTTGTAAACATAATACCCTCCTTATAAATTATAACTTTAAACTTAATTGTTTTAATTATATACCCTTATTATAAGGCACCTAAAATATGAAAACAGTGTATTAATGAAAAAACAGCTAAGATTATAATCTTAACTGTTACAAATATATTTGAATTTAATTTTCAGCCAAAAATACATTAATATCAAACTCACCAATAGGTGTCTTTAGTGGCATTAGTAGTGCCTTTTTATTTGCCATGGAAAGGGATTTATACTCTCCTATGATTACTTGTGGTGGAGCAATATCACATAAATAATTATATGTAGTTAGATTAGTTACTGCATTTCCCCCGATGATATTTGCGACCTCCCCTAAAGCTGAAGATACAAAATTATCGATTTCTTTTATTTCCATTCCAGACATTATTTTAACCATCTCTAAAGTCATATCATTAGTGAAGCTAAATAGAATTGTACCCTTTAAATCTCCTGTAACACCAAGCATAACATTTGCATCCTTACTACAAACCATACCTTCTATAGCTTTCAAATCACCTTTTTCTACATCTGTATCTAGCATTAGTCTAAATACATCTTGAGTTGCTTTATAAAAGGAGTTTACATATTCTGCTTTCATTATTCTTGTCCCCCTTTTTCTCTTACATATTCTCCAATCTTCTGATCCATTTTCCCTACATGCATAATTAGCCATGTCATAAGTTTGGCACTAAACTCTTGTATTTTTTCTTCAGTAAATCCTCCACTTTGAAAGATTTCAACATAATCATTAATTCCTTCTTTAAACTTTCTGTGCGCTTCTTTATGTGTTTCAATGTCTGGATAATTAATCTCCTTCTGATATGCTTCCTCATCATCAAAATGAGACACTACATATTCTTGCATAAATTCCATTGTTTCTTTTACCTTGTCCAACCTCTCATCCCAATCACTTTTAGTTTGAACGATCTGAATAAACTCTGATAATCTCTTAAAAAGCTCTTTATGCTGTTCATCAATTAATTCTACACCAACCTTATACTTATCCTTCCACATCATTTCAACCCCTACTTTCCATGTTAATAATATATACTTTAAATATATACCCAGTAATTCGACATTTTATAACAATTTTCTCACATAATACCAAAAAACAATGGCCATTATTAAGGCCATTCTGTTTTAATATTATATTATTATATCTAATATCTCAACTTCTTGTGGTTGAAGACAATCTATAAATCTATCATTTACCTGCACTATAGGCTTAGTTTCATCCTGAGGATGTATATATACTATTGTACCTATTGAGCCATCACTTAACAGCACCTTATTTCCTACATAAAATCTAGATATGTTCTTTAAAAACACTTGAGTAATATGAGGATCCAAAGAATTAAAACTTTCACGTCTTAAATAGTCTGCTGCTCTTAAGGGCGAATCTTTATCTTTATATACCCTATTGGATGTAAGAGCATGATATATATCACATACGGCTATTATTTTTGCATATTTATGTATTTTGTCTCCTTTGATGCCATGAGGATATCCAGTCCCATCAACTTTTTCATGATGTTGTAATACACCCAATAGAATATCATCTTTAAATCTATTACTCTCTTGTAGCATTTCATAGCTGTAAAGTGAATGTTTTTTCATTTCCCCACATTCTTCTATGGTCAATCTCCCTGGTTTTTTCACTATTTCATCTGGAACTTTTAACTTTCCAATATCGTGAAAAAGTCCAACTATGGATAAATCGAAAATTTCATTTTTAGAAAAGTTCAACCATTTTCCTAAAGTAGCAGCTAGTATACTTACGCCTAAACTATGATTAAATGTATAATCATCTTTTTTACGAAGTAATCGCATCTGAGTAAGTATATCTCTTTCTGAAGCTATTTCATTAACAAAATTGTTCATTTCTAAAATTATTTTATCTGATTCTAGTTTTTTGCCTTCTTTAACTTCATTAAATATATTGTTCAATGTATTCTCTACCTTGGAATATTCTTTAGTTAATCCCTCATTACGAATCTCTTCAGGTATTACTTGTTCTTTAATATATACATAGCGTATTTTATTAATAGCTAGCTTTTCAATGAAGGCTTTTGTTACAGCTGTATTCCTCGGTATCAATACTGCACCTGTTTTTATATCTATTATATCCTTGTCCAAGATCATTCCTATATCTAATTTATCGATACTAGTGAGTTTTCCCAATATGCACACCCCCTTGGAGATTAGATATTACTCTTACCTATCTAAGTTGTCTCTATAATAAAATAATCAATAAGGGACTCATAGTCCCTGTTTTATTAATCTTCTATTATACCCAATTTTTTTAATACAATATTATATCCCTCTGAACCATAGTTTAAAGATCTATTAATTCTACTTATTGTTGCAGTACTAGCGCCTGTCTCAGCTTCTATTTCATTATAGGTTTTATTTGCTTTAAGGAGTTTTGCAACCTCTAGTCTTTGGGCTATTGCTTGAATCTCCTTTATAGTGCATATGTCTTCAAAAAATCTGTAACATTCTTCCATCGTTTCTAAAAGCAAAATTGCTTCAAAAAATCCATCTACTTGATCAGATTTTATTTTTGAGTTGAATTCCATATCCTACCCTCCTAAAATTTATAGTTTTATATTAAAGCACTCAAGTGGGGAATGATAATAATAGCTGGGATTTTACCCAGCTATTATTTAGAACAATCCTACTATTTCGCCACTTGGTAATATATCAATATTATTTGCAGCTGGAACTTTTGGTAATCCTGGCATTGTCATGATTTCTCCTGTTAAAGCTACT
>CAYMGW010000010.1:962-2032 GCA_964390085.1 uncultured Tissierella sp. | reverse complement strand
AAGAAACCAGCACCTCTGGATACTCTAATGTCTCTAACTGTAATAGTAAATCCTCTAGGTCTTCCAAGTAAAGTTGGGTCATCTGAAAGTGAGTATTGAGTTTTTGCCATACAAATAGGCATCTTGTCAAATCCTAATTTTTCTATATTAGCTATTGTTTTTTCACAAGCTTTAGTGAAATCAACTCCATCTGCACCATAAACTTCCTTAGCTATTTTTTCAATCTTAGTCTTTATTGAATCTTCTACATCATATAAAGGTTTGAAATTGGACTCTTTTGTTTCACATACTTTTATTATAGCCTTAGCCATTTCTATTCCACCTTCGCCACCTTTACCCCATACTTCTGAAAGAACAGCCTCTGCACCTAGTGATTTACATCTTTCAAGTACATAGTTAAGTTCAGCATCAGTATCTGTTGGGAATTTATTGATAGCTACTACAGCTGGCACACCAAATTTACTAATATTTTCTATATGTTTCTCTAGGTTTTCAAATCCTCTAGCTAAAGCCTCAAGATTTTCAGCACCTAGTTCATCTTTCTTAACTCCACCATTATATTTTAATGCTCTTATTGTAGCTACTATAACTGCAGCATCTGGCTTTAATCCACCAAATCTACATTTTATATCAAAGAATTTTTCTGCACCTAAGTCTGCACCAAAACCTGCCTCTGTAACTGTATATTCAGCCATCTTTAGAGCTAGTTTTGTAGCTAGCATTGAGTTACATCCATGGGCAATATTTGCAAATGGTCCACCATGAATTAGGGCTGGTGTATTTTCTAATGTTTGAACAAGGTTAGGGTTAACTGCATCTTTCATAAGTAATGCTACTGCACCTTGTGCTTGTAAGTCTTTAGCAAATACTGGACTTCCGTCAAACTTATATGCTACGATGATTTCTCCAACTCTAGCTTTGAAGTCCTCTAAATCCTTTGATAAACAGAAGATTGCCATTATCTCTGAAGCAACTGTTATATCAAATCCATCTTGTCTAGGCATACCATTTGGTTTTCCACCTAAGCCTACTACTATATCTCTTAAAGCTCTATCATTCATATCAAGAAC
>CAYMGW010000010.1:0-952 GCA_964390085.1 uncultured Tissierella sp. | reverse complement strand
GTCTATATTTAATGCATTTCCTTGATGAATGTGATTATCTAATAATGCTGAAATTAAGTTATGAGCTGTTGTTATTGCGTGGAAGTCTCCTGTAAAGTGAAGGTTAATATCTTCCATAGGTACTACTTGAGCATATCCACCACCAGCAGCTCCACCTTTAACTCCAAAGCTAGGTCCAAGTGAAGGCTCTCTAAGAGCTGTTATAGCAGATTTACCTAGTTTATTTAATCCCATTGAAAGACCTATATTTGTAGTAGTTTTACCTTCTCCTGCTGGAGTAGGGTTAATTGCAGTAACTAAAATTAATTTTCCATCTGGTTTGTCCTTCATTTCCTCTAAAAGTCCTAAAGATACTTTTGCCTTATACTTACCATAATGAATTAGCTTATCTTCGTCGATTCCTAACCTTGCAGCCACCTCAGATATAGGTAACATTTTCGCTTCTTGGGCGATTTGAACATCTGTTTTCATTTTGAATCCTCCTTGTATTTATTTTATACTGCTTATTATTTAAAATACATCTGTAAATTATACCCTAATGAAAATATACCCTTCTTAAGCTTATTAGTATCTATTGTGTAATTTTTTAGTTTAATGTAGTCAATACTTAAACTATGATTACTATATAGTATTATAACAGAACAATATGATTTTGGAAATCTTTTTCAAAAAAAAAGCAGGTTTTACCCTGCCTTATTAATTAATTAATTTATAATTTTAGCTTTCCCTATATCTTTTCTATAATTCATTCCATCAAATTTAATTTTATTTATATTTGAATAGATATTCTCTCTAGCTTCTCCAATTGTATTACCTAAACTAGTAACAGATAAAACTCTTCCTCCATTTGTAAGTAAATCTTCGTTTAGTATTTTTGTTCCATTGTGAAAAAGTATAATGTTTTTATCTAATTCATTTATTCCTGTAATTTTAAATCCTTTTTCGTAACTCT
>CAYMGW010000009.1:6113-14738 GCA_964390085.1 uncultured Tissierella sp. | reverse complement strand
ATAACATATAATACATAACATTATCTTTAAATTTGTAATTAATTATAGAATTTATATTGCATTTAATTTAGAAAAAAATGATCTAAAAACGACTTTAGATGGATTTAAGGCAATGAAAGTACAAGGATTTAATGTAACTATTCCATATAAGAAGTCTATAATTGAATATCTAGATGCTCTTGCTCCAGAAGCCAAAGTTATGGGTGCAGTAAATACTGTAAAAAATCATAATGGAAAGTTCATTGGATATAATACAGATGGCGGTGGGTTTTTACAAACTTTTTATGATAGCAATATAGATATAAAGGATAAAAATTTTTTGCTTATAGGTGCAGGAGGAGCAGCATATGCAATTGCTAATGCTTTGGCAATGAATGGTGTAAAAAGTATAGTCATTGCCAATAGAACTTTTGAAAATAACATTTTGTTACAAAAAAAGATAAATTCCATAAATAGTAATATTTTAACAAAAGTAATGGATTTAAGTTTAAAAGGTATAGATAAAGAAAGTATCAATATTATTATTAATGCCACATCTATAGGTATGTATCCTTTAGAAAATATGGCACCTTTAGAATTAAATGGATTTTCTCCCGATACTATTGTTTATGACATAGTGTATAAGCCATTTGAAACTCAATTGATAAGAGATGCTAAAGCTAAAGGTTTTAAAACTTTTAATGGAATATCTATGCTTTTAAATCAAGCCATTTTTAGTCAAAACATTTGGGGTAATTTAGCTGAAAATAAAAATTTGGAAATATTTAAAAAAATAGAAGGAATTTTGCCTAATTATATAGAATAATACTATAAATAATAATATAACTTGAAGTAATTTCGAATTCCTTCGAAGATTACATAATAAGTCCTGAAGGTGATTAAATGCTCGATAAAAAACTAAAACTTGGAGAATTACTACTATATGCTGGAAAAATAACTGAAGCCCAGCTTAAAAATGCTTTGGATATACAAAAAAAATCTGGGAAAAAGCTTGGAGAAGTTCTTGTAGATGAAAGATTTACTACTGAAGATGATATCATTGAGGTATTAGAGTTTCAGCTTGGGATACCTCATGTAGATTTGGACAAGTTTCAAATAAATTCATCTGTAGCTACAATCATTCCAGAGAATATAGTTAGACGATATGAGTTAATAGCCATAGATAAGAAAGACAATATTCTTATAGTAGCCATGGTTGATCCATTAAATATTTTTGCTTTAGACGATGTGAAGCTTTTTGTTAAATCGGATATTCAACCAGTTATTTCAACAAGGGAAAAACTTTTAAAGGCCATAGATAAATTTTATAGTGAGGAAATTACAAAAAAGGTATTAGAAGAATTTGAAGAAAGCTTTTTACCTATTACTCAAGATAATATAGAGGATACTGAGTTATTAGAAGTAACCACTGCACCTATAGTAAAACTTTTAAACTCAATAATTGAACAAGCTGTACGTGAAAGAGCATCAGATATACATATTGAGCCATATGGGGAAGACATTAGAGTAAGATTTCGTATAGATGGAGATTTAAGGGAGGTTATGACGCTTGCTAAAAGCAGTCTTTCAGGTATAGTTACTAGAATTAAAATTATTGGGAAAATGAATATTGCGGAAAAAAGGCTTCCTCAAGATGGTAGAGTGGAGACTAAGATTAGTGGAAAAGAAATAGATATGAGAATATCTACTTTACCAACGGTATATGGAGAAAAAATTGTAATAAGATTGTTAGATAGGTCCAACTTTATGTTTACCAAAGAAGCCTTGGGATTCAGTGAGGATGACTTGGAAATATTTAATAAGATTTTAGCTCAACCATATGGGATGATTTTAGTTACGGGACCTACTGGCAGTGGAAAGACTACTACATTATATACTGTGCTTCAAGAACTTAATCAAATAGAAAAAAACATAATTACAATAGAAGACCCAGTGGAATATAAATTAGATGGTATCAATCAAGTTCAAGTAAATACAAAGGCTGGACTTACCTTTGCCTCTGGGCTTAGGTCTGTCCTAAGGCAAGACCCTGACATAGTAATGGTAGGGGAAATAAGAGATGGTGAAACTGCAGAAATAGCAGTTAGGGCAGCAATTACAGGTCACTTAGTTCTTTCTACTTTGCATACTAATGATAGTCCTTCTACAGTAGCAAGGCTTATTGATATGGGGATAGAACCTTATTTAGTATCATCAGCTATAATAGGGATAGTATCCCAGAGGTTAGTTAAGTTACTTTGTCCAAAATGTAAAGTTAGTTATGAGGCAAGTTATTTAGAAAAGAAAATTTTGGGTATAGATGAAAAGGAAAAATTAATATTAAATAAGGCTGTGGGATGCAGCTCTTGTAATAATGGATACAAAGGAAGAAGAGCAGTTCACGAACTGATGCCAATTAATGAAACCATTAGGCAACTCATAGATAAAGGAGCCAATATAGACGAGCTAAGAAGACAAGCTACAGCAGATGGAATGCATACATTATTGGAATCGGCAGCAAATCTAGCTATTAAAGGAGATACTTCCTATGACGAAGTATTGAGAGTAGGATTTACATTAGGTTAGGAGGAGAATGGATGAATATAATAGATTTAGTTAATTTGGCTACTTCAAGAAAGGCATCTGATATTCACATAACAGTTGGAATTCCTCCTGTTTTAAGAATTAATGGGCAATTAATAACTCTTGATGAGGAGAAATTAAGTCCTAGTGATACTAAAGCCTTAGTTTATGAAACATTAAGTGAGGACTTAATAAAAGAACTAGAAGAAAATGGTGAAATTGATACTTCATTCTCAAGTCCGGGAATAGGTAGGTATAGAGTAAATGCATTTAAACAAAGAGGGTCTTATGGTATGGCTTTAAGGATAATTCCCTTGAAAATACCTAACCCAGATGACTTAGGGCTTCCTTCGGTAGTGAAAGATTTAGCTAGACTACCTCGTGGACTTATTTTAGTTACTGGACCTACGGGAAGCGGGAAATCCACAACTTTAGCTACTATGATAGATCAAATAAATAATGAAAGACGATGCCATATACTAACTCTTGAAGATCCTATTGAATATTTACATAAACATAATCAGAGTATAGTAAACCAAAGAGAAATAGGAACAGACTCTAGATCCTTTGCATCTAGTCTTAGGGCAGCTCTAAGGCAAGACCCAGATGTTATATTAGTTGGTGAGATGAGGGATTTAGAGACCATATCTATAGCCCTTACTGCAGCTGAAACAGGACATCTTGTTTTATCTACTTTACATACCAATGGTGCTGCAAAGACTATAGATAGGATTATTGATGTGTTTCCACCACATCAGCAACAACAAGTCAGGGTACAATTCTCATCAGCTATTCAAGCAATAATATCTCAACAACTATTGCCAAAAGCAGATGAATCTGGAAGAATAGCAGCCTTTGAAATAATGATGGCAACACCAGCCATAAGAAATCTTATAAGAGAGGATAAAATCCATCAAATAGATACAGCAATACAAACTGGAGCAAAATATCAAATGCAGACTATGGACTCATCTTTGTTGGAACTTTATAAAAGAGGATTAGTATCTAAAGACATTGCCTTAATGCAGGCAATTAATCAAGAAAATATTAGAAAATATATTATTTAGGATGTGGGCCTATGATATATAAATATAAAGCTGTATCTCAAAGTGGGGAAATAATAGAAGGTTTTTTTGAAGGAAATAATGAATCTGATGTATTATCTATGCTAAAGGGAAACAACTATCTTCCAGTTGCAGTGGAGAAAGATGTAGGTGCTGAAGCACAAATAGATATTTTCTCTAAGAAGGTTAAAAAGAAGGATTTGGCAGTATTTTGTAGACAATTTTATACAATGTTAGATGCTGGTATAGGCATAGTAAAATGCATAGAAATCTTAGAGAAGCAATCTGAGAATAAAAGCTTAGTCAAGGCCTTAGGAGCATTATATGAAGATGTACAAAAAGGCTTTACACTATCAGAAGGTATGAAAAAGCATGCTAAAATATTTCCTTCACTTCTAATAAATATGGTAGAAGCGGGAGAAGTTAGTGGTAACTTGGATACTATAATGGAGAGAATGGCTGTGCATTTTGAAAAGGAAAATAGATTAGAAAATAAAATTAAATCTGCATTAATATATCCAATAGCATTAGCAGTAGTTTCAGTTGCAGTGGTTATATTCCTATTAGTAGCTGTTATGCCAACTTTTATAGGAATGTTTGAATCCAGCGGACAAGCATTACCAAGACCTACACAAATTTTGCTCAATATAAGTAATTGGCTAACGGAGTTTTGGTATATATTTATAGTGATGGTTGTAGGTATAATTGTAGGATTTATCGCTTTTAAACAAACACCTACTGGCAGGAATTTTTTAGATATGTTAAAGCTTAAAATTCCAGTAATAAAAGATACAAATATAAAGATAATTACATCAAGATTTACAAGAACTCTATCAACCCTAATGTCAAGCGGTATACCTTTACTTCAAGCTATAGATGTAGTAGCTAGAGTAGTAGGAAACAAACTAGTCCATGATAGGTTGGCGGTAGCTTCAGAGAATGTAAGAAAGGGAGTTTCTTTATCTAGAGCAGTTAATGAAGTAGGAGTATTTCCACCAATGGTAGATTCTATGATAAAAGTAGGTGAAGAATCAGGTTCTCTTGATGAAATATTATACAAGACAGCAGATTTTTATGATGATGAAGTAGAAGTAGCACTTCAAAGGATGACTACACTTATGGAACCTGTTATGCTGGTTGTAATGGCTGTTATTATTGGATTCATAGTTATAGCAATGGCTATGCCAATGTTTGATATGGTGAATACGATATAACTCTTTTATTTCCATATATTGACATTTCTTATGGCGTAATATAAGATAAAATAAGCAAAAATATCACAATTTGAATATTTCCTGGGCAAAACTAAGGAAACTTAGCGACGCAAAGCTTGAGTCTAAGGTTATCCATTAGGATAATGATGATCGTTCGGCTGCATAAATAATAATACTGTTATTATTTGTGCAGTTTTTTTATACGATAAATTTTTATCAGTACAGTTGAGAGGGTATAAATGAGATAACAATTACCCTATCGATTGTCATCCTTAACGAAAGCAAAGGATTTAATGATTGTCATCCTGAACAAAGTAAAGGATCTTTAGGTTGAGAAATTAATTGTCAATTGCTTTAAAGGTGGTGATTTAGGAAAGGGATCAGTGTTGTACTTATATTATTTTTTAACAAAATACTTAAAATAAGGGGGAAATAAACAAATGTTAAAGTGGATTAACAAGAAAAGAAATCAAAAAGGATTTACGTTAGTTGAGTTAGTTGTAGTTATTGCTATATTGGGGATTTTAGCGGCGATTGCGGTGCCTAAGTTGGGTAAGTCCAGAACATCTGCAGCTGTATCGGCACATAATGCAAATGTAAGAACTCTTGAAAGTGCAGCTAATATGTATATTGCAGATATAGGAACAATACCTTCAGGTGGGGTGACATGGAAAACTGATGATTCTTGGGAAGAGTATGTACAGGAATGGCCAGAAGTACCAAATGCTTTAGTGGGAAAGACATGGGCGACAAATGATGATGATAAAACTGGAATTTTAATAGGAAAAGAGTATTCAGTTGTTATTAATGAAAATGGTGATATTGAAATAAAAACTAATGGAGTAAAAACTGGTAAAATAATAAATAAAGAATTATAATAAGCTTCGCTAAGGTACCAGGTACTAACCAAATTTTGTCAAAACACCAACAAAAGGAGTCAAACCAATAACAATGGGAGAAAAATATTGTTTTTCTTTCCTCCCATTGTCCTAATTGTGGTACAAGCCTTAAATGATATAACTTAGTACTACTATTTAGCTTTATAGCTCAAATGGGGAAATCTAGATATTGGGGGGAGAAAATCTCCCCTCCAATATTCTGTGTTATGTAACGAGATGTTTAAGGACATTTGGTTAGATAGCATAGATAATATAAATTATATACAAGGTGATATTATGAATTATATAAACAAGAACTTAAAAAGAATTAAGGGATTTGCATTGCCAGTAGTTTTAATGGTAATGGTTGTATTGTCAATTTTATTTATTTCAATTATAACAATAGCTCAAGCAAATACGAAGCAAGTTGCAATTCAAGAAGATAATTTAAGAGCATATTATTTAGCTAGATCTGGTATAGATATAGCATATGCAGCTTTGATGGAAGAAAAAGATGGTGAGTTAAAGATAAACAAATTCTTAAAAGATTCTAAGGAGACATTAACTCATGAAAATCTTCCTTTACCTAATAATACAGATCCTGTTGGATATGTTGATATAGAAGTTTCAAAGATAGGTGATGAAGTAAAAATTCATGCTGTTGCTAGAATGGCAAAGGGTTCTGGTACTTCTTCTTTATCATTTTACATAGATAAAAACAATTTCACTAAAAACCGATGGGTTAAAGAATAATATGTATTCAAGAGGGATTTATATGGGAAAGAAAAAAGGATTTACCTTAATAGAATTGATTATAGCCATGGGAATAGGACTTATGGTAATGATTATTGCCTATAATGTTTTATTTGTAGGAATAAAAGGGCATTCAAACACATTAAAGTCCTTTGAAGAGCAATCTGATATTAGATATGCTATTGAAACCACAAATAATGCCATTAGGTTCTCAACTGTAGGATTTGCTGTAACTGGAGATGATTTCAAACCAACTATTGAAAATGGCGATGTAAAAGGACTAGTTAAGCCATGGAATTATATTGGACTGGGACCTGATAATAAATCTATAGTGCATTATAAATATGTACCTATTGATGACAAAACAGGTTATTATAAAATGGATGTTTTAGCAAAGGGGCTAGATAATTTAACCTATGATTTAAAGTTCACTAAACCTAATGAGTCCCAAGAAAGCAAAATAATAAGATATATACTGAAAGTCAATAGCAATGAGAAATCAGAGACCATAGCTACAGAGGTTGAAGCTATTAATGCACTTCATATCATAGATTGGGGAGATGCTAAAAATCCATCAGTTGCACTTGCCTATAGAATAGAGGAAACACCAGAGATTCATAAAAAACCTATAGCTGCAATATCTATGGTATTGGATACATCAGGAAGTATGAATTGGGGAATGAATGGAGAGGGTACTACAATAAAAAGTAGCAATCCAGTTAGACTAAACCTTTTAAAAAACACATTAACTGATCCTACTAAGGGTTTATTTTCCATATTTAAGGAATCAGATGCATTTGTTAGTTTAGTACCATTTTCTACTAATGCCAATATACCACATAAGAATTATAACAATAGATTTACGAAAGAAGTTGCTTCTAAATTTTATAATGTGAAAAACGAAAAAACTACTCTGGAAAACATGGTAAAAGAATTAGTAGCTGACGGTGGAACCAATACTGGAGACGGAATGAGAAGGGCTTATTACCAATTAGTGGATTTTAATAAGGATAAAAATAGCAAATATGGATTAGATTCTAATCAAAAAGTAAAAAATTATATGATAGTTCTTGTAGATGGTGTAACAACGGCAGGAAGTGCAAATGTTATTGCAATACAAAGATGGAGTTGGTTTAATAGCTGGTGGGAAGGTAGGTTTGTAAGTTTTATAAAAGATTCAAATGATATTAATAAAGACTTCTATAGAACTTTAGATTCAGGTGCTTATAGATTAGTAAATGGTAATTTTCCAGGAAGTAAGTCTAGAAATCCTGTGGGGCACGGTGGAGAGTTAGATACTATTTATGGTGAACCCTATGTACAAAAAATAGGCCAAATGATACAAAATTCTAAAATGATTGATCAAGCTTTTGTAATTGGATATTCAAATGCCAAGGATAAGGATGGTAAATTTTTTGAACTAGAAAGTTTAACAAATATAGCTAGATCCCTTGGTATAACTGTAGGAGATAATGAAGCAAGGGAACAGTTTAAAGATAATGATTTTGTTTTCGTAGCTACAGATAGAGAGAGCTTAAAAAAGGCATTTGAAGATATTGGTGGATATATTAATGAAGAATTATGGCAAATAGATGGACCAAAACTAAAGCCATAGTAGAGGTAGGTGAAATATTATGAAAAATAGAAGTGGACTTACCCTTATTGAAGTTATTTTAGCAGTGCTTATTTTATCTATACTTTTAATTACTTATATTACTGCATTTGGGCAGAATGCCATTATAGTAAGTAAAGGTAAGAATTTTACAAGTGATACCTTTGACCATCAAGAAATAATGGAAAATCGGATTGTAGAAGGTAAGCGAAGTTTTATTGAAAACAAAGAAATGGAAGATTATAAAATAGAGATTTTCTCTAATTATGGAGATTATAAGACCACTATTGACACAAAAGAAATTAAAACAAATATAAAAGGTAGCCGTCAATATATAGCTTATGTAACTAATTATGAAATCAAAGAACCAGAGGCACCTAAGATAAATCCATTTGAAGTAGGAGTTTATGATTCTAATGGGAATAAAGTGTTTCCATGGTATGAAGATAATATTAGGCTTGTGGCAAAATATACACTGTTGAATAATCCAATAATCTTTGAAAATCGTATAAGATGGTATCGTTCTAAAGAAGAAATATATA
>CAYMGW010000009.1:1641-6103 GCA_964390085.1 uncultured Tissierella sp. | reverse complement strand
TTTGCAAGTGACTATGATATAGCTGATGAAGAGATACAAAAAGAACCAAATGCTATTAGTTATACAAAGGAATTAACAAAAAACAATAAACTAATTCCCAAACGATTTTATTATTTTGAAGCTAGACCATATACTTTGGCAGGACGATTAGAACATTTTAGAAATGAGGACAGAATATTAGTTTTAAATAGAGCAGGCAGTAAAGAATGGCAAGATTTTATGGAGGATATTTATTTTAAGAAAGCTACTGTAAGAAGATTCAATATAAATAATAAAGACATATATATAGATATCATGCAAAATCCTAACCATCCAACCCTAAACTTAGATTGGGAAAACAATGAAAATCCTCAAGGTGCATTAATTGGAATGGAAATACCAAGTGCTTTCTCTAATAAAGATTTTCAGACTAAAATAAAATTTCAAATAGATTCTAATGCTATAAGGGATGCTGATAAACTACTTGGCATAGGTTTTGGATTAGTTGATGATAAGAATACTGGACTTATGATTGATTTTGATGTTTTAAAAAACTTGATTAATATTCAGATTGTTGAAAATGGAGAGTATAAAAATATTGATAATCCAGTAAAGATATTAAATACGATGGAAGATTTTGAATTTAAAGCTTTTAAGGATAAAAACAATGGAGCTTTTGATTGGTCTAAAGAATACAGTTTAATTATTGAATATTTGAATGGTAAAAATAAAATAAATATTAAATTAGAAGATGATACTGCAAGCAGTGATATAATTGAAATTGATTTACAAAACTATAGTTTTAACCCCAAATATATTGGATTTAAATCTTATTCGAACATAAATTACAAGCCTGATACAAAATATGAAATAGTAAGTAAATATGATAGAAATTTTTCATCACATTTCTATGATATTGGATTTGAAGAAATTGAAGAAAATACATCAAACTTACCTGATGATAATGACTTTGGAAATAATAGGGTATTTTATCAAGATGAGGGAAATGGTAAAGGAACTTCTGTTATTAGAAAAGGGAGTGTATCAAGTGAAGATAGAATTAATTTAAATAGACACGATATGAAAGTAACAGGACATGATAGTACAATTGTGGCTAAATCTTTTAAGGTTTCAGAAAATCTAACTATAAAACAACAAACTTTAACAGTTAAAATAAAAGAATATATAATATTTAATAGAAATCTAATAATAGAGAAATCTAGCGGTAATTTAAAGATTGAAGCAGTGGATAACAGCGACTATCCAGTATATGCTTATTTTAAGAAAAGTGTTTTTAATAATTTAAGTATAAATTCAGATGCTCAAGATTACACAGTAGAAGAATTTACAGAGAATGGGGACATTTGGATAAAAATAAAGATAAATGATCAAATAATAATTAAAAATAATGGGAGTAATTAAGCATTATGATTATACTAATATTTCTATATGGTCTACTAATAGGTTCATTTCTAAATGTATGTATATATAGGATACCAAGGGAGGAAAGTATTGTTTTTCCTTCCTCCCATTGTCCTAATTGTGGTACAAGCCTTAAATGGTATAACTTAGTACCAGTATTTAGCTTTATAGTTCAAAGGGGGAAATGTAGATATTGTGGAGAAAAAATCTCTCCACAGTATCCAATTATTGAACTATTAAATGCTATAATATATTTATTTATATATTTACAATTTGGAGCTACATTAGAATTTTTTTTCTATGGGATTATTTTTTCATTATTAATTATTATTACTGTAATCGATTTACAACAAATGATAATACCAGATATTCTTACTATATTAATTTTAGTTACTTCTATAATTTATAAAATCTTATTATTTTTATTATATAATAATTCTCTTGACTTATTAAATAGTATTGGAGGACTAGTTTTAAGTGGTTTGCTATTTATTCTAATTATAATATTGTCTAAAGGTGGGATGGGAGGAGGAGATGTAACTTTAATAGCCTCATTAGGATTTATTTTAGGCATAAGAAAAATATTTCTTACAATATTCCTATCCTTTATCTTGGGAGCAACTATATCAATATTTTTATTGGTTATGAAAATTAAAGGTAGGAAAGATCCTGTACCTTTTGGACCCTTTATTGTACTAGGATTTTCAATAGTAGTTTTCTGGGGAGAGCAATTGCTCAATTGGTACAAGAGTACTTTTTTTAGCTAGTAAAACAAATAAATCATTAAAATTCTTAACAACTCACAAAAGGAGGTAATGCCATTGAAATTGCCATCAGTCTCAAGAAAAGTCCTATCCATTGACTTTGGCTCCAAGGAAATCAAAGTAATAGAAGGCAAATATTCAAAGAATAATATTCAAATATCCAAAGCTATTACAATACCAGTAGAATCTCATTTCTATAAAGATGGAGAAATCTTAGATCAAGATATGCTATCTACTTTATTAAAAGTCTCACTAAAAGAAAATAAAGCTTCCACTGACTTAGCCTATGGAATAATAAATAGCTCTAATATCATAACTAGAGAAATTACTATTCCAAAGGTTCCAGAAAAGGAAATATCATCAATTATTGGCTACCAATTAGGAGATTATCTTCCAGTAGATCCTGAAGACTATGTAGTGAATCATCTTATATTAGAAAGCAAACTTGAAGATGAAGTAGAAAAATTAGATATTCTATTAATAGGTGTACCTAAAGATATGGTTTTAAGCCATCTAGAGTTAATGAAGGCTTCAGGACTTAAACCTCAGATATTAGACTATCAAGGTAATGCAATGGCTAAGCTATTAAATTTCAATGGATTAGTAAATGATTTCTACAATACTAGAGACTTGGTAATAGCCTCAATAGACATAGGACATAATAGCTCAAAGCTGACCATAATAAAAAATGGTAATATACAAGTAACTAGAGTTGTAGATATAGGGACAGAAGCTATATATGAAAACTTATCATCAGTTTTTGATTATTCTTGGGAAGATATGGAGCAAAAAATCATTGGAATAGAAGATGTATCCGTATCTAAAGATGAATTTACTGATGATAATAGATTACTAAATATAGTGAGAACAACTTTAACCAATCTTATGGAAAAAATAGAGATGGTATTTAGATACTATTTGACTCGCGAAATGGGTAATAATATTAATTTTATTTTACTTCAAGGTGGTCTTTCTAATATCAATGGAGTGGACAACCTGTTTTCAAATTACTTCAACATACCTTCTGTTAAATTACTTACTTTAGATAAAATAGAATGTGCTGAGGATTTAAGTAAATTTTCCAATGCAATTGGTGGACTAATTCGTTCTGATGGGGTGTAGACATGAGAGATCTAAACTTTTTTGAAAGCTATATAGAAAAGAAAGAATTTAAAATAGATAAAAAGATTATATACTTTACAGTATCAACATTTGCAATTTTATTTTTAATAGGCTATACAATATATAATGAAATAGTTATAAGACAAGAAATGAAAATGGTGGAAAGTCTTAGACTTACAGCAGAAAATCCTAAAACTTTGGAAAAGGTAGAGGAGATTAAGTCTAAAGAAGCAGAGGTAAATGAGTTTAGTAAATCCGTAGAGAAAATTAAATTGCTAAATGAAGCCATTGAAAAAAGAAATATAGTAGATGAGGCTTTATTAGACAAAATCAATGACAATATTCCTGAGGAGCTATTTCTTACATCCCTTAGTATCCAAGGTGGAGAGATTCAAATTGTTGGTATATCAAAGGATAAATGGGCTATTGCTGAGTTCCAAAAGGGTCTAGAATCCATAGACAATTATGAAGAAATCTTTGTATCCAATATATCAAAACAAGAGGACTATTATAATTTTAGTTTAAATATTACGTTAAGGGGTGTGAGGGAAGATGCAGAAGTTGTCGAAGAAAATCAAAATTAGGGAATTAACTAAAAATGAGAAGTTTCTTTTAACTCTTTTAGGCATTGTTTTATTAGTTTGGGGAAGCTATAGATTTGTTATCACACCACAAGTTCAAAAGATAGAAAATTTAAGTGCACAAAAACTGGAATATCAAGGAAAAATAGATGAGATTAATGATGTACTTAGAAAGGAAAGCAATATTAACAAGGAATGGGATAGATTACATAAAGAAAAAGAAGACATAATATCTCAATATTTTCCGAAATTAGATCAAGCACAGATAATATATCTATTAAAGGATCTATTAGAACAAGAGGCAGTATCCGTTGTAGATATGAACTTTAATAGACCAGACTATGAAGATATAGGTGATTTTCAAGTAAAGAATATGGATATATCTATACCCTATAATGGCTCTTATACTGGTGTTGTAGATATTATAAAGGCATTGAAAAGTAGTCCTAGGAAGATATTATTAGATAGCGTAACTATGGATATGGCTACGGATGGAAAGCTAAATGGTAATATGGCATTAAAGATATATAGTTTAGAAGGTATAGCTGATACCAATTCTGAGGTTGTATATATAGATACTGAAAAGGAAGAAAG